>JBAPPP010000072.1:0-7199 GCA_049280175.1 Rhodanobacter sp. | reverse complement strand
GCGGTGAGGTAGGCGTAGGTGTACTGACCCGGCGAGGTGACTCGCGCACTCAGCGTGCCGGCGATCTTCGGCCAGCTGGCTTCGTCCAGCTTCAGGCGGAAGCGCCGATCCGACGGGATCGCGGTGTAGTGGTTGCGGTAGCTCGCGTCGCGGGCGCCGTGGTGGATCACTTCGACGATCAGCTGGCCGTTTGGCGCCTCGGCCAGCGCCGTGTCCATCCGCAGGATGCGCGCCGGGCACAGCGCCAGCACGCTGCTGTCGCCTTCGTACTGCACCTGCCAGGCGATCGCCGCCTCGTGGCGCAGCTGGGCTTCCCAGGTGGCGGCGGTGGCGTCCAGGTGATGGGTGCCGTAGACGTAGGGTTGGCCGTAGGTGGTGACGTCCTTGCTGGCGACGTTGGCCTCGGCCCGCAGGCGCTCGTAGGCTTGCTCGGGGTTGTAGTCGGCCACCGCAAACGAGGCCGGCACCGTCTGCGCATGCATCTGCAGGGCGAACACCGAGGCCTCGCCGTTTTGCAGTCCGGCCACTTCCCGGTACGGCACGGTCAGTTCCGGCTGGTAAAGGTAGTGATCGATGTCGTCGGCAAACGTCACTACGTCACCGAACTCGCCCGGCACGATGTAGGAGTAGATGCCCTCCTGCTGCTGCATCAGCAGGTGGATGTAGGGCCAGTCGGCGAGCTGGTACTGGAAGCGGAACGCGTGGGTGGGATAGGTGCGGCGCAGCGTGAATTTAAACTGATGGCCCTTGAAGTCGTGCCGGCGCAGGATCGCCTCGATGATTTGCGGCGCGCTCTGCTGTTGGTAGATGCGGTTGCTGCGGGTCAGGTTGAGTCGCGCGATATGGGCCTCGACCACGAGGCGGTACGCGCTGAAGTCGCGCGTGGTCTTGATCTGCGAGAAGCCGGTGATGCAGCCGCTGAAGGTGCGTGGAGTCGGCGTGCTCGAACTGTCGGTGAATCCATCGGCAATGGCCGGCGCGATCGTGAAGCGCGCGTCGCGCCCCAGGTAATCTTCCCGCGCCAGCACCTCGGGATGGGTCAGCTCGATGACGATGCGGTACGGCTCGCCGATGCGCTCCACCGCCTCGAACGACACTACCGATAACGCCTGCGCGTTGGCCGGGCCGGTGACGTCGAGGAAGTACGACTGCTGACTGATCCCGTTGGTAGGGAGCTTCGCCGCTGCGCCCGCACGCGCCGATGGCTGCACTGTCGAATCGATCATGGCTCATCCTTAAGAACGTGCGTCCCGATCCATCGGGCCTGGGTTTCTGTCAATCAACTGCGAGATCTTCGAGCCAATAATGCTCGTTAGTCACCACACATAGGATTGACGGTAAAGCACTTTAACCATTTTTTATTTGGAGATGAATGGTCGTGTTGGATTTTATCGCGAAGCTTTCTTTTACTAGCGGCGATTTAAAACACAGTGCGTAGGAATTCCCCTACACGTTTATTGCTATGTCCCAAGTCACGAGAAAAATCCTCGACGAATATAATATTTTCGCGAGATTGAGACGATTCTTATGGGGCCATTTATCGTATGGATGGCCATTTATTTCCGACGCTTACAATGCCGTGAGATTCGCGTAAGCCGCCACCAACCACTTGCTGCCGGCATCCTCGAAGTTCACCTGTAGCCGCGTGTGTGCGCCGCTGCCTTCGGCGCTGATCACCACGCCATCACCGAAGCTGGGATGGCTGACGCGCTGGCCGAGTTTCACGGACGGCTGCTCCTCAAGCGACGACGACGTTGCGGCCTGGCGTCCCGCATACATGGGGCGGCTGACTTGCACGCGTGGACGCACTTCGTCGATCAGTTCGGCGGGCATTTCGCCGAGGAAACGCGACGGTCGCGCCAGCATTTCGGTGCCGTGCATGCGGCGCGATTCGGCGTGGGTGACGAACAGTTTTTCGCGGGCGCGGGTGATGCCGACGTAAGCGAGTCGGCGTTCCTCTTCCAGCCTTCCTTCGTCATCGACCGAGCGCTGGCTGGGGAACAGGCCCTCTTCCATGCCGACCAGGAATACCACCGGAAATTCGAGCCCCTTGGCCGAATGCAGTGTCATCAACTGCACGCAGTCATCCCATGCCTCGCCCTGGCTTTCGCCGGCTTCCAGTGCGGCGTGCGAGAGGAATGCCGACAGCTCGTTGAGGCCGGCGTCGATATCTTCCTGGGTGGGCTCGAAGCGGCTGGCGACGTTGACCAGCTCGTCCAGATTTTCCACCCGTGTCTCGGCGTTGCCACGACTGTCTTTCTCGTAGAAATCGCGCAAGCCGGTATGGGTGATCGCATGGTCGATCTGTTCGGCGAGGGTGAGGTCTGCATCGCTCTCTCCCGGCAGGAGGGCGGTTGGAGTTGAGGTTTCGGCCGGGGCGGAAGTATCCAGCGAGTCCGAACCCATACTCAAATTGCTCGCAGCCAAAGAGGACGGCTTGAACGTGCGCGCCATTCCGTCGATCAGTGTGAGGAACGCCTTCACCGCAGTCTTCGCGCGACCGGCCAGTTCACTACCGCTGGCCAGTTCGGTAAGCGCGGTTTCCCACATCGAGGTGTTGTCACCACGTGCGCGTCGGCGCAGCGCGTCCAGCGTGCGGTCGCCAATGCCGCGCGGCGGCGTGTTCACGGCGCGCTCGAACGCGGCGTCGTCGTGACGATTCGCGGTAAGGCGCAGATAGGCCAGCGCATCCTTCACTTCGGCACGATCGAAGAAGCGCTGACCGCCGTAGACGCGATACTTGATGTCGCGCTGGATCAGCTGCTCTTCGAAGTTGCGTGACTGTGCGTTGGAGCGATAGAGGATCGCGCAGTCTTTTGCGCTGCCATGCTCGGCGATGTATTCGCGGATGCGCTCGATGACGAAGCGTGCCTCGTCCTGCTCGTTGTAAGCGGCGTACAGCGCGATGCGTTCGCCATCCTCACCTGCCGTCCACAGCTGCTTGCCGAGACGGCCGCCGTTGCGCTCGATCACGCTGTTGGCGGCCTTGAGGATGTTCGAGGTGGAGCGGTAGTTCTGTTCCAGCTTGATCGTACGTGCGCCGGGGAAGTCGCGCAGGAACTGCTGCACGTTCTCCACCTTGGCGCCACGCCAACCGTAGATCGCCTGATCGTCATCGCCGACCACGAAGACCTGACCGGTATTTCCCGCCAGTACGCGAATCCACGCGTATTGCAGCGTGTTGGTGTCCTGGAACTCGTCGATCAGCAGGTAACGCCAGCGCTGCTGGTAATGCTCCAGAACCGCTGGATTCTTCAGCCACAATTCGTGGGCGCGCAGCAGAAGCTCGGCGAAGTCGACCAGTCCGGCGCGACGGCAGGCATCCTCGTAGGCCTGGTAGATCTGCACGAATGTACGGGTTACCGGATGGTTGCCGTGTTCGATGCTCTCCGGTCGCCGGCCCTCGTCTTTCCAGCTGTTGATCTGCCAGCTGGCCTGACGCGGCGGAAATTTCGCATCGTCCAGACCGAGCCCGGCGACCACGCGCTTGACCAGCCGCAACTGATCGTCGGAGTCGAGGATCTGGAAAGTTTCCGGTAGACCGGCTTCGCGCCAATGCCGCCGCAACAGCCGATGCGCGATGCCGTGGAACGTGCCGACGGTGAGACCTTGAGTACCGCCGGGAATCAGCGCGTCCAGTCGCGCACGCATTTCGCCGGCAGCCTTGTTGGTGAACGTGACGGCGAGTATTGCCCACGGCGGCACCCGCTCGGCCTGGGTAAGCCAGCCGATGCGGTGGGTAAGTACGCGGGTCTTGCCGGAGCCGGCGCCGGCCAGCACCAGGTAGTGGCCGGGCGGGGCGCAGACGGCTTCACGTTGTGCGTCGTTGAGCGGGTCGATCAGGTATGAGACATCCATCCTGTCCATTGTAACGGGCTGCAAAACGAAAACCGCCGCTGATGACAATCAGCGGCGGCCTTTTCCGTAGGGGTGAACCTTACTCAGCCCCTTTTCAAGAAACCACCCAGCGCCAGCAAACCACCTACCACGATGCCGGCAATGCCAACCCATTGCGGTACACCCTTGTCATGGGTGGCGGTGAGCTTGGCCGAGCCGAGCTGCAAAACGGTGTCGGTCTGCGTGTAGCTGGCGTGGCCTGCGATGACCCAGATGCCGGCTACCAGCAAGATGATGCCGATGATGATCAGTCCTGCGCGCATGGAAACTCCCCTTATTGAACAGGTTTGAGTATGCCGGGTACGTATGTGCAGAAAAAGTACAGGCATGGTCGGAGCGCAGACAAAAGTTGGCCCCGAAGGTTAGGGGGAACCTTCGGGGCCGGGGACACAAAACCCAGGGGAGAGGTTTGCATCCGGTGGCGGCTCAGGGAGGCGAGCCAGCCGTGGACGCCGTTGCGTGCATCCGAAGACTTTGAACGCAGTTCGGCAGGATAGTTTCAGATGTCGCAGGAATAGTTATGGGCGGTTCATTTGATGAAACATTAACGTACAAGCCATTGTTGTACATGCGTACGTCGTTGCTGTGACCATGCGAAAGCAGGCTTCAGTGCGCCTCATCCCAGTTGGCGCCGACCCCCACGTCGACCAACAAGGGCACCGCCAGTTCAGCCGCGCCGGACATCCGTTCGATCACCGCGGCGCGCACAACATCCACCGCATCCTCGCGAACCTCGAACACCAGTTCATCGTGCACCTGCATCAGCATGTGGACGTCGTCGCGATCACCGATCCATGTCGCCATCGCGATCATCGCGCGCTTGATGATGTCGGCGGCGCTGCCCTGCATCGGCGCATTCACGGCGGCGCGTTCGGCGCCCTGGCGCAATCCTTGATTGCGTGACGTGAGATTTTCCAGATACAGACGCCGGCCGAACAAGGTTTCGACGTAGCCCTCGCGATGCGCCTGCTCGCGGGTGGCATCCATGTACGCGCGCACACCGGGATAGCGCGAAAAATAGCGTGCCATGTAGTCGCTGGCCTCGCCACGGTCGACGCCGAGCTGACGCGCCAGTCCGAACGCGCTCATGCCGTACATCAGTCCGAAGTTGATCGCCTTGGCCGCGCGGCGCTGATTGGTGCTTATCTCCGCTGGCGCCACGCCAAACACTTCCGCGGCGGTCGCGCGATGCACGTCACCGCCTTCGTGGAACGCGCGCAACAGGCCTTCGTCGCCGGACAAATGCGCCATGATGCGCAGCTCGATCTGCGAATAGTCCGCTGCCATCACCTTCCAGCCCGGGGGCGCGATGAATGCCTGACGGATGCGTCGTCCTTCCTCGGTGCGCACCGGGATGTTCTGCAGGTTCGGATCGGACGAGGAGATCCGTCCAGTTGCCACCGCGCCCTGGTGATAGCTGGTGTGCACGCGCCCGGTGCGCGGATTGACGATGCCTGACAACTTGTCGGTATAGGTCGAGCGCAGTTTGGCGAGGCCGCGGTAGTCGAGGATCAGCCGCGGCAATTCATGGGTATCGGCAATCGCTTCCAGCGCTTCCTCGTTGGTGGACGGCTGACCGGTCGGGGTTTTCAGTTTCGCCTGCAGGCCGAGCTCGTCGAACAGGACTGCCTGCAGCTGTTTCGGCGAATCCAGATTGAATTCATGCCCGGCCAGCCCGTAGCTCTGCTGCTGCAGCTCCAGCATGCGCTTGCCGAGCTGCTGGCTCTGCTTGCGCAGTTCGTTGCCATCGATCAGGACGCCGCGCCGCTCCATCGCGGCCAGCACCGGCACCAGCGGAATCTCGACCTCTTCGTAGACTTTGCGCAACGACGGCACGCTTTCAAGTTTTGGCCACAGCGCGTGATGCAGACGCAGTGTGATGTCGGCGTCCTCGGCGGCGTAGCGGCATGCGGTGTCGAGATCCACCTGCGAGAACGAGATCTGCCGGGCGCCCTTGCCGGCGACCTGTTCGTATTTGATCGTTTCGTAGCCGAGGTATAGCCGCGCCAGCGAATCCATATCGTGTCGCGTCGCGGTCGCGTTCCATATGTAGGATTCAAGCATGGAGTCGTGCTTCAGTCCCTGCACGGCAATGCCATAGTGACTCAGCACGTTGATGTCGTACTTCGCGTGTTGGCCGAGCTTCGGTTTACGGGCGTCCTCGAACACAGGCTTTAGCGCGGCCAGCACGCTATCGCGATCGAGTTGCTGCGGTGCGCCGGGGTAATCGTGGCCCAGCGGTATGTAGCAGGCGTGACCCAGTTCCACCGAGAGGCTGACGCCGACGATCTCCGCGCGCATCGCATCGATGCTGGTGGTCTCGGTGTCGAACGCGATCAGTTCGGCGCCGCGGAGTTTTTCCAGCCACGCGTCGAGTTGCGGCTGGGTGGTGACGAGTTCGTAGATGCCTGGTGCAGAAAGTGCTGCATCGGGGGCGCTTGCCTGTAGGAGCGCACCCTGTGCGCGATCGGTGTGCGGGGTGGTTTCATCCGTGGCCGGTTCGCGCACAGGGTGCGCTCCTACAGCGGCGCTATCCAACTCCTTCAGCGCCGCTTTGAAATCGTATCGGGTATACAGCTCGCGCAATTGCGCGGTGTCCGCCTCGCGCTGGGCTAGGTCGGTGGGGGCGAATTCCAGCGGCACATCGGTCTTGATCGTCACCAGTTCGCGCGACAGCGGCAGTTGCGGCAACGCGGCGCGCAGGCTTTCGCCGATCTTGCCGCCGATCTTGTCCGCGTTCGCGATCACGCCATCCAGGGTGGCGTATTCGCCCAGCCACTTGGCAGCGGTTTTCGGGCCGCACTTGGGCACGCCCGGCACGTTGTCGACGGTATCGCCGGTGAGCGCGAGGAAATCGATGATCTGTTCCGGCCGCACGCCGAATTTATCCATTACCCCAGCGCTGTCCATGACCGTGTTGCTCATGGTGTTGATCAACGTGATCTGCGGGCTCACCAGCTGCGCCAGATCCTTGTCGCCGGTGGAGATCAACACCTCGATGCCGAGCGCCTGCGCCTGCATGGCCAGCGTGCCGATCACGTCGTCGGCCTCGACCCCGGGGACGCACAGGATCGGAAAGCCGAGCGCGCCGACAATCGCCAGCATCGGCTGGACCTGCGTGCGCAGATCGTCCGGCATCGGTGGCCGATTCGCCTTGTACTGGTCATACAGGGCATCGCGGAATGTCCCGCCGGGGGCGTCGGCGACGAACGCCAGATAGTCCGGCCTGGATTTCAGCGTGGAGCGCAGCATGTTGACCACGCCGAACAGCGCACCGGTCGGTTCGCCGTGGGCGTTGGTCA
>JBAPPP010000071.1:0-4378 GCA_049280175.1 Rhodanobacter sp. | reverse complement strand
GCGCAGCAGTGCGTACAACAAATGATTGAGCGTCGCGACCTGGGTAGCCCGCTCGGCCGATGCGTCCGCGCCATACCACCATGCGGTTTCCAGTGCCGCCAGTGCGCCATGCAGCTGGGTTGCCGCCGTCAGCTGCGCGGGGAAATCTGCTGCAGTGCCCTCTTCCAGCTGCGCCATCGCGGCCAACACCGGCGCCAGCCAAAGTTCGCTGGCGATCGCGTGGGCACGTTCGTCATCGAACAGCACCTGGGTCAGCGGATGGCGACCACCGCTGGCCGCCGCACCAGCAAGCTCCTCGGCCCACCAGTTGAGCTTGGCCACGGCGACCTGCGGTTCACGTATGCCGTAGGCGGCGCCGAGCAGCTCCTGCTCCAGCGCGGCCAGCGCAATGTGGCCCGGATAGCGCTGGCCATCGACGAAGACCAGGGCGATGCGCTGTTGCGGCTGCACCGCCAGCCACTTGTCGATGAAGCTCTGCAGCACCGCGTTTTGTTCGACCCGCTCGCTCATGCCGTGACCGGTTGCAGTTGCAGCAAGGCAGCCAGCTGGGCCGGTGTGTCCAGCACCGCATCGGCGCCCCACTCGTGCGGATCGCCGCCGTCGAGATAGCCCCAGCTTACCGCCACCGTGTATAAACCGGCAGCGGCACCAGCCTGGATATCGCGACGATCGTCGCCGACAAACAGACAGTGCACCGGCTCCACTCCTGCGCGTTCGCAGGCCAGCAGCACGGGTGCGGGATCAGGCTTTTTCACCGGCAAGGTATCGCCGGATACCACCGCGCTGGCGCGAGCGGCCCAGCCGATGCGGCTGACCAGGTCATCGGTAAGGAAGCCGGCCTTGTTGGTCACGATGCCCCAACGCCACCCTTGCGCCTCGATGCGCTCGAGCAAGCTATCGATGCCATCGAACGGATGCGTCTGCTGTCCCATCACGCGCTGGTACAACTCCAGGTAGCGCGGTACCAACGCCTCGAGCGCCGACTCCCCACGCTCGGCAAACGCGCAGCGCAATACGGCTCGCGCACCGCGTGAAACGACTTCACGCACAGGCGCATAGGGCGGTGGCGACACCCCCTCTTCTGCGCATTGCTCGACCAGCGCGGCGTAGAGATCGGGTGCACTGTCGAGCAAGGTGCCGTCCAGATCGAACAGCACACCCTGCACATTTTTCGGCACGGGCTTCATGGCGGCGTGCGTCATACCGGCTTGCGTCCGCTGAGCACGTAATTGACCGCGGTAAAGCGGCTGAGCCACGCCTTGCGCTGGAGCGGGTTGTAACCGAGTCCCGAAACGTCCTCCAGCTCCAGCCCGGCATGCCGCAACAGACGGCCCAATTCGGACGGCTTCAGAAATTGTGCGTAGTGGTGGGTGCCGCGCGGCAACATGCGCATCAGATATTCGGCACCCAGGATCGCTGCGCCGAACGCGGCCGGCGTGCGGTTCAGCGTGGACATGAATAGCCATCCGCCCGGTTTCAGCATCGCGGCCAGGTCATTCACCAACGCCGCTGGATCAGGCACATGCTCGATCAGCTCCATGCAACACACGGCATCGAAACTTGCCGGCTCCGTGGCGGCCAGATCCGCAGAGGACTGCACCCGGTAATCGACGGCGAGGTTCGACTCGTGCAGATGCAATCGGGCGACCTCGATCACTTTCTGGCCCAGATCGATGCCGGTGACCTTGGCGCCGGCACGCGCCAGCGCCTCGCTCAACAAGCCGCCGCCGCAACCGACATCGGCCACGCGTGCGTCGCGCAAGTCCACGCGTGCGGCGACATAGGCGGCGCGTACCGGATTGAGATCGTGCAGCGGGCGCGACTCGCCATCCGGATCCCACCAGCGCGCTGCAAGCTCGCCGAAGCGGGCGATCTCATCGGGACTTACGTTGGGTGCGGTCTGCATCGTCGAATCCTCAAGGGCAGTGCCGGAGTTTAGTGCGTCTGCCATTCGTGCAGCGTGAGATCCGCAAGAGCTCCAGCGATTTCAGCAGGCTTAATGCGCGGCGATGCGTTCGCGCCAGGCGCGGGTCCGGGCGAGCACCGCGTCGGTGTCGATATCGAGCAGCACGCGATCGGCCAGCTTGCGGCGGCCAGCAATCCACACGTCGCTGACCTGATGGCGGCTGGCGGCATAAACCAGTTGCGAGATGACGTGGAACAGCGGCTGGGTTTCCAGATCGCTCAGGCGTACGGCCGCGAGATCGGCCTGCTTGCCGACTTCGATCGAGCCGATCGTTGCATCGAGCCCCACCGCCTTCGCACCATTCAGCGTGGCCGTGCGCAGCGCATAGGCTGCATCGAAAGCGGCCGCATCGCCGGCGACCGCTTTCGCCAGCAACGCGGCGGTACGCATCTCGCCGAACATGTCCAGATCGTTGTTCGACGCGCAACCATCGGTGCCGAGCGCCACATTGACGCCGGCCTGGCGCAGCTTTTCCGCCGGGCAGAAACCTGAGGCCAGCTTGAGGTTGGATTCCGGACAATGCACGACCGATACGCCAGCTTCGGCGCAGGCAGCAATCTCACCGTCGGTCAGCTGGGTCATATGCACCGCGATCAGGCGATCGTTGATCAGGCCTAGTTTCTGCAGGCGCTGGAACGGACGTAGCCCGCTCTTGTTCTTTTCTTCGGTGACCTCGTGCGCGGTCTCATGCATGTGCAGATGCACTGGAATATCGAGCTGATCGGACAGCACGCGGATGCGTTCGAAGCTCTCGTCCGAGACCGTATACGGCGCATGCGGCGCGAACGCGGTGCTGATCAGCGAATCGCCACGGAAGTTGTCATGCACTTCGCACGCGCGCTCGAAATAATCGTCCTGGGTGCTCGCCCACGCGGTCGGGAACTCGATCACCGGCAGCCCGACCACGGCGCGGAAACCCATGCGCCGATAGGTCGCTCCGATCACGTCGGGAAAGAAATAATTTTCGTTGGCACAAGTTGTGCCACCGCGCAGCATCTCGGCCACCGCGAGCTCCACGCCATCGCGCACGAACTCCGGCCCGATCACCTTCGCCTCGGCCGGCCAGATGTGCTGCTGCAGCCAGACCATCAACGGCAAGTCGTCGGCCAGGCCACGCAGCAAGGTCATCGGGTTGTGCGTGTGCGAGTTGATCAGGCCCGGAATCAGCGCGTGCTCGCGCAACTCAACGCGCTCAAGCGGGGCATATGTGACGCGTGCCTCGGCGATCGGCAACAGTGCGACGATGGCGTTGTCCTGCACCACGACGGCGTGATCTTCCAGCACTACGGCATGCGGCTCGACTGGGACCACCCAGCGCGCTTCGATTATCAGGTCGACTGACTGCGGTGTCATCGGGCTCATCATCAACTCGCTTTGTGTCAGTTTGGATACGACAAGGGGCGGTACCTTACGGAAGCCGCCCCTTGTTGTTGCTCGTCATTGCTTTAGCTCGTCATTCCGGCGCAAGCCGGAATCCAGTGAGCTCTGTGCGTAGCACGCAAAATCGATTTTGTGCGCTACGCGCGGATACTCCACTGGATCCTGGCCTACGCCAGGATGACGTATCGGCAAAGCCGTGCATGCGCGGGCCGATACGTCACTTGACTCGGCTGAAGTACTCACCGGAGCGGGTGTCGACCTTGATGATCTCGTCCTGATTCACGAACAGCGGCACACGCACCACCGCGCCGGTCTCCAGCTTGGCCGGCTTGCCGCCACCGCCCGAAGTGTCGCCGCGCACGCCCGGATCGGTTTCGACGATCTTCAACTCGACGAAATTCGGCGGCTGCACCGAAATCGGCCGGCCGTTCCACAACGTCACCACGCACTCTTCCTCGCCCTTCAGCCATTTGGCGGCGTCGCCAGCGGCAGCCTTGTCGGCCTGGTGCTGCTCGAAGGTTTCCTGCTGCATGAAATGCCAGAACTCGCCATCGCTGTAGAGATACTGCATGTCCGAATCGACCACGTCGGCGCCCTCGAACGACTCGCTCGCCTTGAGGGTCTTTTCCACGGTGCGGCCGTTGAGCAGGTTGCGGATGCGGATGCGGGTGAACGCCTGGCCTTTGCCCGGCTTGATGAACTCCGCCTCGACGATCGTGCAAGGGTCGCCATCGACAATGATTTTCACACCGTTCTTGACGTCGTTGAGACCGTAGGTGGCCATGCAGTGAACTCCAGATTTAATTGAGGATCTTGTTGGGGATGATCTGTTGGAGAGATCTGATTAGGGTGAGCGGATGGCGATGTTCTGATGGGCACAGAGTCCGAACAAACCCTGTGCGTCATAAACAGCGGCTAAAATGTGAGGATTGACGGGCAAATGCCCCCTACCTAGGCCGCACATGATAACCGCAAGCCCCGGCGCCCGCCTAACGCGGTCCGAAACCAGCACCGCGTCCGACTGGCGACAAC
>JBAPPP010000070.1:0-4380 GCA_049280175.1 Rhodanobacter sp. | reverse complement strand
TGGCTCCTCCCCCTGCGTGCAGGGGGAGGTTGGGAGGGGGTTGCTCGGGTTGGCGATGAGGTCAAGAGCACCCCGCCCTAGCCCTCCCCTGCAAGCAGGGTGGGGATAAAACTACAGCACGCCTGCGCCGAGATCGGCGGTGGTTGCCGCTTGCCGGAACAGGCCAAACAGTTCGCGGCCCATGCCGCTGTGCTGGGCGGACAGGTCGGCGGTATGTGGCAGCCGGGCATCCAGTTCGTGCGCTTCCATCAGGACGTCCAGACGGCCCTTCACCGCATCGAGCCGGATCATGTCACCGTTGCGGATCTTCGAGATATTGCCGCCGGCCACCGCCTCGGGCGTTACGTGGATCGCAGCGGGTACCCGGCCGGAGGCGCCGGACATCCGGCCGTCGGTGAGCAGTGCGATGCGATGACCGCGATCCTGCAGCAGCGCCAGCGTCGGTGTCAGCTTGTGCAGCTCAGGCATGCCGTTCGCCTGTGGGCCCTGGAAACGCACCACGGCCACAAAATCACGATTGAGCTCGCCGCGCTTGAACGCGGCGGGCAATTCGTCCTGGTCCTGGAACACGATGGCCGGCGCTTCGATGATCAGTCGATCGTCCGGCACCGACGACACCTTGATCACGGCGCGACCAAGGTTGCCTTGCAGCATGCGCAAGCCGCCGTCGGCGCGGAACGGTTCGTCGGCGCCGCGCAGCACGCCGCGGTTGCCGCTCTGTTTCGCCACGGGCTGCCAGTGCAGTGCACCGGCGGCGTCCAGTTGCGGTATTTGCGCATAGCCGTCCATGCCGGTGCCGAAGATGGTGTTCACATCGGCATGCAGCAGGCCGGCGCCGAGCAGCTGGTCGATCAGGAATGCCATGCCGCCTGCTTCGTGGAACTGGTTCACATCGGCATAGCCGTTCGGATACACGCGTGCCAGCAGCGGGATCACTCCGGACAGTGCGTCGAAATCGTCCCAGCGCAGCGCGATGCCGGCCGCATGCGCGATCGCCACCAGATGCAGCAGGTGGTTGGTGGAACCGCCGGTCGCGTGCAAGCCGATCACGCCGTTGATGATCGCGCGCTCGTCGACGATGTGGCCAATCGGCAGATAGCTTTCGCCGAGTGCAGTCAGCGAGCCGATGCGGCGCACCACGTCGGCAGTCAGTGCGTCGCGCAACGGTGTGTCCGGCGCGGTGAAGCTAGCGCCGGGCAGGTGCAGGCCCATGATCTCCATCAGCATCTGATTGGAGTTTGCGGTGCCGTAGAACGTGCAGGTGCCGGCAGCGTGGTACGAAGCCGCCTCTGCCTCAAGCAACTCGGCCTTGCTTGCCTTGCCGTCGGCGTACGCCTGGCGCACCTTTGATTTCTGCTCGTTTGGAATGCCGCTAGGCATCGGGCCGGACGGCACGAACGCCGCGGACAGGTGGCCAAAGCTCAGTGCGCCGATCAACAGACCCGGCACGATCTTGTCGCAGATGCCCAGATACAGCGCGCCATCGAACATGTCGTGCGACAGCGCGATCGCCGTCGCCATCGCAACCACATCGCGCGAGAACAGCGACAGCTGCATGCCGGCGCGGCCCTGGGTTATGCCATCGCACATCGCCGGTACGCCGCCAGCGACTTGTGCGGTAAAACCAGCGTCGCGCGCAATCTGACGGATCAGCGCCGGGTAGCGCTCATACGGCTGATGCGCGGACAGCATGTCGTTGTAGGCGGTGACGATGGCGAGATTGGCGCGCCGGCCGCTGCGCAAGGCAGCCTTGTCCTCGGTACCGCAGGCGGCGAAGCCGTGGGCGAGATTGCCGCAGGACAGATGTTCCCGTTGCGGACCACCACGGTCGACGGCGTCGATCCGGCGCAGATAGGCAGCGCGCGTCTCGCGACTTCGCTCGCGCAGGCGTTCGGTGACTTCGGCAACGACGGGGTGCAGCGTACTCATGATTCATTCCGTATGTGTAGGAGCGCACCCTGTGCGCGAAAAGCCATGGGTTGTGTGCTGGCTATGGACACCAGTACACCGCCACCGGCACGCGCTGCTGGGTCAATACCGCTTGTATCGGATAGTTCTGCGCGGCGCCGAGCCCGAGCCGCACATCGGCGAGGATGTCGCGCTTCTTCTCTCCGGTGACGAGCAGATACAACGCGCGGGTATTCAGCAACGTGGGCAGGCTGAGCGTGATGCGGGGTTCGCCGGCATCGGGTGCGTGCATCGGCAGCACCGGGGCGCGACCATTGAGGTCGAGCGCCTCGGCCAGATGATCGCCGCCAGGGAAAAACGAAGCGGTATGGCCATCGTCGCCCATGCCGAGCACCACCGCATCAAAGGGCAGCGGCAATGCGTTAATCCGGGCGGTGGCCTCGGCGAGTCCGGCCTCCGGCGTCGCCGCGCCGGTGTACAGCGGCACGAATTGCGCGGCGCTCGCGGCATGCTGCAACAACAACGACTTCACCAGTTGCGCATTGGAACGCTGGTCGCTCTCAGGCACCCATCGTTCGTCCACCAGGGTCACCTGCACGTTGGCCCAGTCCAGCTTCTCGCGTGATAGCACGTCGAAGAAATTTTTCGGTGTGGTACCGCCGGAGACGGCCAGCACTGCACGGCCGCGTTCGGTCAGCGCAATCTGCAGGCGCTCGGCAACACGTTCGGCCAGCGCCAGGGCCTGTGCCGGACAGTGGGTGAAGCTGTGGGTAGTGACGTTCAAATGGGTCGTCATAGCTGATGGTGACGCGTCCTGCGCTCAGTGAACGAAGGCGCGCGTCTCATGAGGAAGGGAGGCAAAGTCTGCCGCAGGCATCGACATGGTCGAGTGAAGCGACAGTAAAGATGAGCAGCTATTCACTGTCTTCGTTCCAGGTGCGGCCATCGCGTTCGATCAGCGCCACGGCGGCGCTCGGACCCCAGCTGCCGGCGGCATACGGCCGCGGTGATTCACCGCTGGCGGCCCATGCCGCGAGGATCGGATCGGCCCAGCGCCATGCCGCTTCCACTTCGTCGCGGCGCATGAACAGGGTCGGATTGCCGCGCACTACATCGAGCAACAGCCGCTCATACGCATCCGGCTGTTGTACGCCGAACGCTTCGGCAAAACTCATGTCCAGCGGCACATGGCGCAGGCGCAGTCCGCCGGGTCCGGGATGCTTGATGGTGAGCCACAACTTCACGCCCTCGTCCGGCTGCAGCCGCAACACCAATCGGTTTTGCGCGAGCGGGCCGGCGGCGGCATCGAAGATCGAGTGCGGCACCGGTTTGAACGCCACCACAATTTCCGACACCCGGTTCGGCAGGCGCTTGCCGGTGCGCAGGTAGAACGGAACGCCAGCCCAACGCCAGTTCGCGATTTCCGCCTTCAATGCCACAAAAGTTTCGGTGTTGGATTTGCCATGGCCCAGCTCGTCCGGATAACCGGGGACGCTGGCACCCTCGGCCACGCCGGCGCGGTACTGGCCGCGCACGGTGAGTTGCGCCGCGTTGCTGTCATCAATGGCTTTCAGCGAATGCAGCACCTTCAGCTTCTCGTCGCGCACCGCATCGGGCGCGAGTGACGATGGCGGCTCCATCGCCACCATGCACAGCAGTTGCAGCATGTGGTTCTGCACCATGTCGCGCAGTGCGCCGGCACGGTCGTAGTACGCGCCGCGATGGCCTACGCCAAGCGTCTCGGCCACGGTGATCTGCACATGATCGATGTGACCAGCGTTCCACAGTGGCTCGAACAGCGCATTGCCGAAGCGCAGAGCCAACAGGTTCTGCACCGTCTCCTTGCCAAGGTAGTGATCGATACGGAAGGTCTGCGATTCGTCGAACACGCGGCCGACCGCGTCGTTGATCTGGTTCGCGCTGGCCAGGTCGCGGCCGATCGGCTTTTCCATGACGACCCGCGACGCGCCCTTGTTGAGTTCGTACTGGCCAAGCCGCGCGCAGATGTCGACGAACAACTCCGGCGAGGTGGACAGATAGAACACGCGCACGTGGTCCGGCTGCGCCTTGATCAGCGCCGCGAAATCCGCCCAGCCTTCATCCTTGCGCGCATCCAGCGACCGGTAGGCCACCTGTTGCAGAAACGCATCGAGCTGTGTCGCGTCGACGGTGCCGCTCAGGGACGTGCGCAAAAGCTCGCGATAACCGTCATCGTCCAGTGCCTCGCGGGCGATGCCGATGATTCGACTGCTGGCGGGGATCTGGCCGTCGACGAAGCGATGAAACAGGGCGGGCAGCAGCTTGCGCACGGCGAGATCGCCGGTGCCGCCAAAGATGACCAGGTCGAACGGCTCGACCGGTAGGGAAGAAGGGCTCACACATACACCTCGACACGATGCCGGATGGCAGGCAACAGGCCAACGGCGCTGCTGCCCGGGTTGAGGGTGATCGTACCAGTGAAATACCAGATCG
>JBAPPP010000069.1:0-15000 GCA_049280175.1 Rhodanobacter sp. | reverse complement strand
GCCGTCGTGATCGAGTAGCTCGCGTCGATCTTCTTCAGGCCGCCGTTGGCCGTACCGGTGACGACCACCTGCTGCAGCGTTTGCGCGTTCTTCGCACTGGCAGCCTGCTGCGCATTATTTTGTGCTGCTGTCGCCGGAGCTGCCGTTGCCGGCGCGGGTACTGTCGTTGTTGTGCCTTGTGTTGGAGCGTTATCCTGCGCCATCACCGCACCGGACATCAAAGTGCCGGCGATCGCTGCTGACAGTGCCAGTCGGTTCAATTGCTTGTTGGTGGTCATTCGGTAGCTCCCCATCGAATTCAATTTTTATCGCGGCATGTCGAGAGACATGTCTGCGCCAGTTCGCCCTTCATATTTTTGTAAGACTGCCGAAGTCGAATTTCGCGATGCTCGGCAACACCACGTCTGCCCCGGCCAGTGCTTGCGCATGACCGATCCCAATTGCCACCATCCCCGCGGCATGAATGCTGGCAATGCCAGCAGCGGCGTCTTCCACACCGAGACACTCGCCAGGCGACACGCCAAGGGCGCTTGCGGCAGCAAGAAAGATCTCGGGATCAGGCTTGGAGCGACTGATCAGATTTGCGTCGACGACACAGTCGAATAGCTCGGCGATGCCGAGTCGTTGCAGCAACAATGGTGCGTTACGACTCGCTGAGGCCAGTCCGATCTTGAGTCCGGCTTTGCGTACTGACTCAATCGCGGCGCGTGCACCGGGCAGCAGATTCTGGGGGCCGAGGTGCTCGACCTGTTGCCGGTAATAGTCGTTTTTGCGTGCGGCCAACTCCTGCTTTTCGACTTCCGTGTATTGCCGAGTTGAACTCTCCAGAAGAATGTCCAGCGAGCCACGGCGGTCGACCCCTTTCAGTCGCTCGCCGGTGCTGTCATCAAATGGCAGGCCGATCTCATCAGCCAGTTTTTTCCACGCGGCGTGATGCACCACAGCGGTGTCGGCGATCACCCCATCCAGGTCGAAGATCACGGCCTTGAACGGACGCGATAGTGGATTCTGCGTGAGCGGAGGGCTGACGTGCTGCAGGCGTAGCGACTGGCCTGCGTGCAACTGTTGTGATTGACCGTCATGTAGAAAGGTCAGCGCCATGCCATCGGTGAGCGTGTAAAGCACGCCGTCGCCATCGACTTCCACGCGCAGATGCGCGTCGCGCCAGCGCAGCCCGAAGCGGTAGCTTTTCCATGCACCGGGCAGTTGCGGCGCAAGTGCGGGTTGACCGTCGCGCACGCGCAGGCCGCCGAAACCCCAGGTCAGCGCCAGCCAGCTGCCTGCCATCGCCGCCAAGTGCACGCCGTGCGCCGCGTTGCCGTGCAGGTCATCGAGGTCAACCTGCAAGGTTTCGAGAAAATAGTGATAGGCCTTGTCGGTCTGCCCTGTCTCTGCCGCCAGCACTGCGAAGGTAGACGCCGACAACGTAGAGTCGTGGACGGTGACACTTTCGTAGTAGTCGAAATTCCGTCGCTTGGCGTCCTTGTCGACTTGCTCGCCCGCCAGCACCAGGGCTAGCAACACGTCCGCCTGCTTGCACACTTGATGGCGGTAAATGCTCAACGGGTGCAGCTGCAACAGCAGCGGTTGTTTGTTCTCTGCACTGATGAAATGGGCAGGCAGGCGCGGCTTGTCGAGAAAACCGTCGTCCTGAGGAAAGATGCCAAGCCTGGCATCGACTGGCAGATACATCGCCTGCGCCGCACGCTGCCACTGAGCGGCCTCGTCCGTTTGCAGATCGATGCGCGCGGCAAGTGTGGCGTATTCAGCCGGATGCGTCGTCACCATCCAGTCGGCGACGGCGGCGGCTTCGCGCAGATGTCGTTGCGCCATGCGGTTGGTGTAGTGGTTGTTGTCGACCAGTGCGGAGTACTCGTCCGGACCCGTCACTTCGTGAATGCAGAAAGCGCCGTCGCGACGTGGATTGAAGTGGCCGACGTCGAACCAGATGCGCGCTGTCTCGAACAGGATTTCTGCGCCATGCGACAGCAGGAACGCCTGGTCGCCGCTCGCATCCACATACAGCCGGATCGCCCAGGCAATCGCAGCATTGATGTGGTATTGCGCCGAGCCGCTGGGGAAATAGGCCGAGCATTCGTCGCCGCTGATCGTGCGCCATGGGTATAGGGCGCCACACGGATGATTCATTTCCCGCGCATGCAGGCGCGCGCGGTCAAGTGTGCGGTAACGGTACTCGAGCATGCCGCGCGCCAGTTCCGGCGCCATGCCCACCATTGCCGGCAGCATGAACGCCTCGGCATCCCAGAAATAATGCCCTTCGTAGCCTTCGCCAGTCAGCCCTTTGGCGGCGACACTGCCGCTACTGTCACGACTGGTCGATTGAAAGACGTGGAACAGGTTCAAGCGCAACGCCAGTTCGGTAGCCGCGTCGCCATTGATGGCCAGGTCGGCATCGCGCCAGAAACGCCCAAGAGTGTTCGTCTGCTGTTGCGCCAAACTGTCGTACCCAGCCGATGTGGCCCGTTGCAACGTGGCATCGACGTTCGCCAACAGCACCGTACTCAGCTCGCTGCCGCCGGGCTGTGACCAGGCATAAGCGACATATTTTTCGAGGATGACTTCCGTGCCGGGCGACAGCTGGCCGACATACGTCTGCGAGACCCCATGTGCCCCGAACGTGGCATCACGAAATTGCAGCCCACCCTTCGTCAGCGTGTGACGCTGTCCACAGACCACGCGAATGCCGCTGTGGGTCGTCTGCTGCCGGATCCACGCAAGGTTTTCCTGGGCGACAGCATCGCGGGTCTGCAAGCCGCCGCTCACGCGCGTGCCAATGCGGGGATCGGCGCCCTGCTCCACGGCATCGCGGGCGGTGTCGATGGCCGATTCAAGAGTGAGAGGGCCGGTGTAGTCGATCGAGCGCACCCGGTAGCGAATCGCCAGCAACCCGGGTGTGTCCAACGCCACGATCCGTTCCGCTTGAATCTCCAGCGTGACGCCGGATGGTGCGCGCCAGCGCAGCGAGCGCCGCAGACAGCCATGGCGAAGATCGAGCATGCGCGAAAAATCCAGCCATTCGCCCTGCTTGAGGCTTACTGCGGTGTCGCCAAGGGACAGTTGGATGCGGGTGCCATCCGCCACGGGAACGCGGGTGTCCGTGCTCTTCGCAAAGCCGGAAAAACGCTCGTGGTATTCGATTTCTGTGCGTTCCCAGACTCCCGCGAGAAAACAGCCCTGGGTCGGGCTGCCCGCTTCTTCGATGCCGCCACGTACGCCCAGCGACCCGTTTGCCAACGCAAAAAGGCTTTCGTCCTGAGCGGAGTCGGCGCTCTCGCGACCGCGGCGAACGAGCAGCCATGGGTCAACAGACTTATCCGAAATCGCTTTCAGTGCCGTCGTGGATGTCAGCGCCGTATCTCTATCGCTCACTGCTTTTCGTGGCCTTCGTATTGGGGAATCCGGCTCGACTTGGATGCGGCTGTCGGGCAAGCGGGAGGGAGCATCGCAGTAAATGATATCGATATCAAGATATCGATATCATTTACTGCGATGCAGCATTATCCTTGTGTGACGCGGCCTGCACGACGAGGGATCGGTATCGGCCAACACGACACGGAACGCCGCTAAACAGGCCTTTCAGCGATTTTCCCGTTGCCGCCTGACTTGGGAATCGCCACACTGCTCGCACGCTTTTCATCGTGCCGTTCGTACACGTCCGTGGCGCACGCCGCGCCACATCGCCAGCCCCGGGGTCTGCCTTGAGTCGGACAAGCAAGAACGGAAAGTCAGGTGATCTGCACTCATCGAACCTGACCATGGCCGATCTGGCTGAACTGGCAGGGCTGTCGAAGATCACGGTTTCCAGGGCGCTGAGCGACAGTCCCCTGGTCAATCCGGAAACTCGCGAAAGGATCCAGGCACTCGCGCTCGAGCATGGCTACAAGCTCAACGTCAGCGCACGCAACCTGCGTCTTCGCCGCAGCCACACGGTCGCGGTGATCGTGGAAATGAAGCCCTCCACCGATCGCACCATGTTCGACCCCTACCCGCTGGTGTTGCTCGGCGGTATCTCGCAGGAATTGACTGCAGCGGGCTACAGCGTATTGCTGACCACGCGACAAGGCGCCAATGGGGCGGCGGTACAGGCTGCTGACGGATTGATCCTGCTTGGCCAGGGCGTACACCAGGATGCGGTGCTGCGGTTCGGCAAGCTGGGCCTGCCGATGGTGGTATGGGGGGCGCACTCGGAAGGGGACTCCCATGTGGTGGTCGGCAGCGACAATCGGCTCGGCGGTGCCTTGGTGGCCGACCATTTTGTCGCGCTGGGCCGTCGCCATCCGGTCTTCATCGGCAACCCGAGTCATCCCGAAATTTTCGAGCGACTGAACGGCTTCGTCGATGTATTGGCCGTGCATGGCATCAAACCCCTGTTGATGCGTCGCGACGAGTTCACGCCGGACTCCGGCATGGACGCCGTACATTCACTGCAGGCGCGCAAGGTCAGCTTCGATGCCATCTTTGCCTGCAGCGATCTACTGGCGATGGGCGCCATCCGCGCGACACTGGAACTGGGTCGCTCCGTTCCCGGCGATGTGTCGGTAGTGGGGTATGACGACATGCCGCTTGGCGCCAGCTTCCTGCCGCCACTCAGTTCGGTGCGGCAGGATTGGCAGGAAGGCGGCATCTTGCTGGCACGCAAGGTGCTGGCGTTGATCCACCACGAGCGGACAACATCGGAAACGTTGCCGGTCACCCTGATCGTGCGCTCGACCTAGTTCGCTAAAAGCGATTGTCAGGTGGTCCCTACGAAATGGAGTATTCGTAGGCTTCGCGCAAGAACGGCTTCATGATGTCGAATTCATCCATCGTGTGAAGTTTGGCGACATGGGTCACCTTCTTCCCGTTCGACCCGACCTTCATGAATAGCGGGTTCTTCGCCTCGCGCGATAGATGGATCGCGAGCCGCAGCGCGCCCGACATGATCGTCAAGTCCGCGAAGATGCGACGGCTGCGAAGCAACACATATCGCTCACGCGTCACGAATTCCACTGGACCAAGCGATTTCGCGAACGTCTCCAACGCGGCGTAAAGCTCGACAACTTCTGGCCGTCTATTCCGCAACACCTCGGCGCGGACGCCTGTACCGCAAGCGTGACGCTGGTTCTTTCGCGTAAACCGGCGCTTGCATTTTGGACATGCCCACATTGGCCTGAATACTCCGATAGACAGACGCACACCTCGGGTTATACCTCGGTGCGCATCAGAGTCCAGAGTCTCTTGCTAGCGCTGGTCACCAGGCCTGGAACCCGTCGATGCCCACTTGGCAACGGCCCACGGGCCAAGCACCGAAATCCAGCCTGCCCTCGAATTGAGATGGCCGTCTTGTTTTCTTCGAAAAACTGTCCCGAAACGTTCATATCCGAATGGTTCAATTCGGTTCGAACCGTGAGCTTCTTCTAGTCGCAGCTTCCGGAGACCGTAGGGGGAATCCGTTGAATTAGACCCGGTATCGGGCCTATGTCATAGACGCACGTCAGGAGTCTTCATATGTTTCGAAAGGCACTGCTACCCGTTTCGATCGCTGCCATGGCATTCGTAGTTGCAGCCTATGCCCAGGGCGGCCCGCTTCCCAATCAAAATTCCCCGTTCGAGGAAAATCATCGCGGGCCGGGGCCTGGGATATCTCCTCAGGATGCTGTCCCAACGGCGACGCCGATCAAGCATCTGGTCGTCATCTTCGACGAGAACCGCTCGTTCGACCATTATTTCGGCACTTACCCGGTTGCCGCGAATCCGCCCGGTGAACCCGTATTCAAGGCTTCGCCATGGACGCCCCATGTCGATGGGCTCACACGAGAACTGCTGACTCAGAATCCGAACAAGCTCAACCCGATCAACGGCGCCAATGCGGTCAATCCATTCCGACTGGACCGCACCCAGGCCAACACCGAGGGTCAGAATCATTCCTACACGCCGGAACAGCTGGCTTACGATAACGGCAAGGCGGACCGGTTCCCCTTCTACACGGGCAACAACACGGTCAGCAGCACCGGCGCCTTCGGTACCCAGGGTTTGGTCATGGGCTACTTCGACGGCAACACGGTGACGGCGATGTGGAACTATGCACAGCATTTCGCGATGGACGACAATGCCTATACCGACACTTACGGTCCTTCGACGCCAGGCGCGGTGGAGGTTGTATCTGGCACCAACAATGGCGCGAGTGTGGTGCTTGGTTCGGCATCGACCATTCCCGATGGTCACGGTGGCCTGACCCTGATCGGCGACACCGACCCTGCCCACGATGCATGTTCTTCGACCTCCAGCACCGTCCAAATGACGTCGAAGAACATTGGCGATCTGCTGAATGACCGGCACCTGACCTGGGGCGGATTCATGGGCGGTTTCGACCTGGCCGCCGTCAACGCCAATGGAACGACGGGCTGCAAGCGAAGCACCTTCTCAAGTGTCCTGAATGCAACCCCGACCGACTACACCCCGCATCACAATTGGTTCCAGTACTACGCATCCACGTCGAATCCAACCCACGCGCGGCCGACGTCGGTGAACGAGATCGGCTACACCGACGCCCTGGACAGCAGCTCGACGCCTGTTCACCACGAATACGACGTGAATGATTTCTTTGACGCAGTGACGGCCGGCAACTTCCCTTCTGTCAGCTATCTGAAACCGCCCGCAGTGAATGACGCGCATCCGGGCAATTCGGATCCGCTGGACGAGCAGGCCTTCATTGTGAAGGTCGTCAATTTCCTGCAGCAGCAGCCGGACTGGAAGAACACGGCAGTCATCATCACGTACGACGACTCCGATGGCTGGTACGACCATCGCTATGCCTCGCCCACCACGTCCTCGTTTGATTCAAGCACGGTCGAGGGATCGGTGATCGGCGCTGATCAGCTCAATGGCACCGGGCTATGCAAAGGGCCGGGAGCCAAGACTGGCGAGGGCGTGCACGGCGGCACCGTCAATGGCCGTTGCGGCCCCGGCACCCGGGTTCCGTTCCTGGTCATATCGCCTTATTCGCGCAACAACTACGTCGCCAGCAACCGCCTGACCCAGTCCTCGGTCGTACGATTCATCGAAGACAACTGGCTCCATGGGGAGCGGATCGGACAGGGGTCGAACGATGCCGATGCCGGCAGCATCATGGGTATGTTCGACTTCAACCGCGGTCGATTCGATCCGACGCCGACGCTTTATCTCGATCCCAACCTCGGCACTCCGGTCGGCAAGCCCGCGCACTCCTGATTCCGGGACGCTGGTTCGTCATCGTTCAATGAAGACCTCAAGAGCCTAGAGAACATCCCTGCCCCGCTGGCTATTCAGCGGGTCAGGGATACTTTCGGAGCCGCTACCACTCCATGCGCTTTCGCACACATGCCGTATTGCCACGAACCTTCCGACCATCGCCAACGCAGGTCGATCGGAAACGGGACCGTCTGCTTAAAGTCGTCCTGTGCCTGATCTGCATGTTCAGTGGCATGGTCGCCTACGCCTTCGTCGATCAAGCACAAGCGCTGGCACCAACAGACAACAGAGCCGCCGATACGAGTGGGATCAATCCGCATCCCGTTCACTTGACGCTTCCACCGGTTGAGCCGCTGAGCGCCGTCGCCCAGCTTGGCCGGTTGCTGTTTTTCGACCCTTCGCTATCGGCCTCGGGACGACAGTCCTGCGCGTCTTGCCACAGCCCGAAGAATGGCTACAACCCGCCCAATGCCCTCACCATCCAACCGGGCGGACCCAAACTAGAGAACGTCGGCTACCGGCCACCACCATCGCTGGCGTACCTGTATCGGCAACTGCCCTTCAACATCGGACCGGATGCCGGTGACGTCGAGGCGCCCGTCAATTTGAATGCGCTAGCGGCGTCCACACGCAGCGACCCCAAGGCGACGAAATCCGCCGGCACCGCACCGAGCGCGGTCGCCATGGTGCCCCAGGGCGGACTGTTCTGGGACGGTCGAGCCGACTCGTTGCAGCGTCAGGCTTATATCCCGATGCTCAATCCCGTGGAAATGGCGAATGCCAGCGAAGCCGACGTCGCGCGCAAGCTGGCGCACACGCGCTACCGGCAGTCATTCGCCCAGTTGTTCGGACCCGCCATTCTCAACGATCCGCAGCAACTGGTTTCCGAAGCCATGTTCGCCATCGGCCGCTTCGAAATCGAAGACCCATCGTTCCACCCGTTCACCAGCAAATACGACGCCTGGTTGCAGGGTCGCGCCAGACTGACAGTGGCCGAGTTGCGCGGACTCGAAGTCTTCAACGATCCGCAAAAGGCCAATTGCGCGGGCTGCCATCTAAGCCAAG
Source organism: Rhodanobacter sp. (assembly GCA_049280175.1). GTDB lineage: Bacteria > Pseudomonadota > Gammaproteobacteria > Xanthomonadales > Rhodanobacteraceae > Rhodanobacter. The sequence goes on along the minus strand of JBAPPP010000069.1, from coordinate 6,705 downwards.
CGAGCGGAGACGGATTGCCACCGCTTTTCACCGATACCCAATACGAAGCTCTGGGCGTGCCTCGCAACACCAGCCTGCCGTTCAACAAGGATCCCCATGCTTTCGATCTGGGCCTATGCGGCCCGGTCAGAAAAGATCTTGCACATCAGACGCAATATTGCGGCATGTTTCTGACACCGACCTTGCGCAATGTCGACCGACGCTCGGTCTTCTTTCACAACGGCGTCTATCACACCTTGAAGCAGGTACTGGACTTCTACAACTTGCGCGATACAGCGCCCGACAAGATCTATCCCCATGACGCAGCCGGCAAGCTGGCGCAGTACAACGATATCCCGTCGACCTACTCGGGCAACATCGATATCACCGATGCCCCGTTCAATCGTCATGTCGGCGACCCGCTGCCAATGACCGACCAGGACATCCGCGACATCATCACGTTCCTGCACACTCTCGACGATGGCTATAGCCCGTCGCCGCAGACAGCTCCACTTGCTCAACGATAGGCGGACTCAAATGTGCGGAGCTATTGTGTCGGGGGTTGGATTTCCGAGGCGCACGAGGAAGCTCGACAACGTCACTTGGCCACAACACCAATCTGTTGGAGGAAGGTCAGGTTATCTTCCAAATGCCAGTTCTCGACGATGCGGCCATTCGCGACGCGATAGATGTCGGTCGCGATGAAATCGACGGTTTGCCCATGCCCCTGCGTGCCCTTGAACTGACCGGTGAAGTGGCCAGTGAAGTGCAAATGAGCGACGACCCGATCACCCGCCACGATCATCTGTTCGACGCTGCACTGAATATCGGGAACGGCTCCACGGAATGCCTTTGACGCAGCGATGGGGCCAGCAACGCCCTGTGCTCGTCCAGGTGGCAACGTTTCGTCGATAAAGTTGGGATCCAACGCAGCACGCGCAAGAGCTTCGTCACCGGTGTTCCAGAACGTGTCATAGCGACGCGCGGCTAGAACCTGCGCGGATAGCTGCTCCTTCGGCAGACTCTGATCAACAATCAGGGTTCGCGGCTGAATCAATGACGCAGTTTCAGCAAAGGCTGGGGCTGCCGAGATGGCGATCAGGCAGGCGACTACCCAGTACGCCTTGCCGAGGTTGCGGTGACAAAAGATAGTTGGCGACATGTCAGTTTCTCCAGTATCGGTGCAGGCAACCTGGATCTGCATCCGCAAATGCCTCTGCCAGTCAGTAGTGGAAGGTTTCAATCTTCGCGATCATCATCGCGGACTCCGGGCGTCACCCGTACGCCGTCGCGAAAATCGCCCACATGCCTCCTACGCGTCGTTGTTCCGCGGATCGTCCTCCGCATCGACGTAATCAAGTCCAAGCGGTCCAATGGCTGTCACTTGCGTGACGTACTCGCTGGATTTCGCCCAGTGGAAATGGGGCATGTTGCCTGGAAGAACGACGACGCTTCCGGGCGGATACGCTTGCAGCTTGTCGGGGTCGAATTGATCGCCAAGGCCGATGTAGAAAATGCCGGATATCACGGTGTAGACGCGATCTTCCGGATGCCGGTGTGGCATCAGCTTCTCGCCGTGGGGCACTTTGACCCTGATCGTGTAGGGAGCGGCCTTGGAGGGCTGGCCGACAATAATGGCAAGACGGACCGAAGGCGGGAATGCCGCGAAGGGCTTCCAGTCGATCTCTTCGGAGAGGACTGATCTGAAAACGTCTTGGCCCGGTTGGTGAAGTACAGCGGTACCTTGCGGTGCTTCCGCAACGATGGCTTTCTTCTTGTCTGGCATGCCGAGCCTCCCGCTAGGGAACGCTGATCGAATGTCTATCCCATGATTTTGCGCAGGCGAACTGGCCTTCGCTGCAGAAATCGTTTGAGTGGCGCGCTGCCTTTTGGCATTGCCGCGTATACGAGCTATAAGACATTTACCCTAATAGCGTACCCATGCAGTGCTTGTGAATGGAGAGTGGAAATTCGGTTTAGCCGAAGAGCGCACCGCGCTCGACCTCTTCAGTCACTAGATGGTCGGGCGGTTTCAGAATGGCTGTGTCGGTGGCCAGCTGGTAGCGATCCGGCGATCATCGGCACACGCCGCCGTCAACGAGGTCAACCGCAAATTCTTTCATGCGTTAGCGCTTAGGTTGTTGATTTTATTTGGTCACTCAGTGTCGTTATCAGAGACTTCTGCTACCTCGTTTTTGCCATCGATACCGAGGCACCTTACGCGCCGCCCAGCGATCCAGGGCGGCAACCGTGCCCTATGGCATATGGTTGCCGACCATAAAGTTGCCTAGGCTATTATCCTTTGCCCCCTCCCCAGCAAACACAAGTCTGACCCCGCCCGACGGACCTTGTCCGGCCGTAGGCGTGGCTGATGGAAGTCAACGGTTATGTGGATTGTCAAAATCGCGCTGGAACGGCCGCTCACGTTCATTGTTCTGGCGCTGCTGTTACTGATACTCGGCCCGCTCGCGATTCTGCGCACGCCCACCGACATCTTCCCGAACATCGATATTCCGGTGGTTTCGGTGGTGTGGCAGTACACCGGCCTGCCGGCCGACGACATGAACAACCGCATCGTCACCGGTTTCGAGCGATCGCTCACCACGACGGTCAACGATGTCGAGCACACCGAAACGCAGTCGTTGAACGGCGTCGGCCTGGTCAAGGTGTTCTTCCAGCCAAACGTCAAGATCGATATGGCGGTGGCGCAGATCACCTCGATTTCTCAGACGGTGATCAAATCGATGCCGGCAGGCACGACGCCGCCGCTGGTGATCGTCTATAGCGCGTCCAGTGTGCCGATCCTGCAGTTTGCGCTGTCATCGAAGGAGTTGTCCGAATCGACCATTTTCGACGATGCCAACCAGATCGTGCGTACCTTCGTCACTGGCGTGCGCGGCGCCGCCACGCCCTATCCCTACGGTGGCAAACAGCGCCAGATCCAGGTCGATCTGAACCCGCAGGCGCTGCTGGCGCACGGCCTGTCGCCCAGTGACGTGGTCACGGCGATCGGTCAGCAAAATTTGATCCTGCCGGCGGGCACCGAGAAGATCGGTGACCTCGAATACAGCGTAAAGTTGAACGGCAGTCCGCAACAGATCGCTGACCTCAACAATGCGCCGATCCGCACCGTCAATGGCATCACGACTTACATCCGCGACGTGGCGCACATCCACGACGGCTCACCGCCGCAGACCAATATCGTGCGTGTGGATGGTCAACGCGCGGTACTGATGTCGATCCTGAAAATCGGCAATGCATCCACGCTGGATATCGTGGACAGCTTGCGGAACATGCTGCCGAAAATCCGTGCGGCGATACCGCCGAACCTGCAGATCCATGCCTTGTCGGATCAGTCGCTTTTCGTACGCGCGGCGATTTCGGGCGTGATCCGCGAAGGCGGCATTGCTGCTGCGCTCACCGGCTTGATGATCTTGCTGTTCCTCGGTTCGTGGCGCTCCACGCTGATCATCGCGATCTCCATTCCGCTGTCGATCCTGGCTTCGATCATCGCGCTGTCCGCGATGGGCGAAACCATCAACATCATGACGTTGGGCGGTCTCGCGCTGGCGGTCGGCATCCTGGTCGACGATGCCACGGTGACCATCGAGAACATCAACTCACACTTGGAGGAAGGCAAGGAGGTCTACGAGGCGATCATGGAAGGCGCCCAGCAGATCGCCGTGCCGGCGCTGGTTTCCACGCTGTCGATTTGTATCGTGTTTGTGCCGATCTTCTTCCTCGGCGGTGTTGCCAAATACCTGTTCGCGCCACTTGCTGAAGCAGTGGTGTTCGCGATGTTGGCCTCGTATGTGCTGTCACGTACCCTGGTGCCGACACTGTCGCTGTACTGGCTGAAGAAACACGCGCACGGAGAACAAGCCCCCAGCGGCGCGCTGGCACGTTTCCAGGTGGGCTTCGAACGACGCTTCGAGAGCATCCGCGACAGCTATCGCAACGCACTGGAAACCGCTGAAAAGCACCGCAGCATGTTCGCGATCCTGTTCTTCGGCGGTTGCGCACTGTCGGTGGCGCTGCTGGTGCCGTGGCTGGGCCGCGACTTCTTCCCGTATGTCGATGGCGGCCAGATCAAGCTGCATTTCCGCGCCGAAACCGGATTGCGCATCGAGGAAACGGCGCGTCTGGCCGATGGTATCGAGGACGTGATCCGGCAGACCATCCCGAAGAACGAACTGGTCAACATCGTCGATACGCTCGGCCTGCCCTACAGCGGCATCAACCTGTCTTACAGCAACACCGGTGTGGTCGGCACGTCAGACGGCGATGTCTTCGTCAGCCTGGGCGACGATCACCACCCGACCATCGACTATGTACGCACACTGCGCCAGCGTCTGGCACAACGCTACCCGGGCGTGACGTTTTCGTTCCTGCCGGCAGATATGGTCGGACAGATTCTCAACTTCGGTTCACCGGCGCCCATCGACGTGCAGGTCAGCGGGCGCGATCCGGATGTCACTGCGAAGATTGCAAACGACCTCTATGGTCAGCTCAAGCGCGTGCCCGGCCTGGTCGACCTGCGCCTGCAGCAGGCGCTGAATCTGCCGCAGATCAACGTCAACGTCGATCGTACGCGAGCCAGCCTGGTGGGCCTCACACAGCAGGACGTAGCGAGCAATCTGCTGACCGCACTGGCCGGTTCATCGCAGGTCAGTCCCACCTTCTGGGTCGATCCGAAAACCGGCATCAGCTATTCCATTGCAACGCAGGCGCCGCAGTATCGGCTCGATACCCTGCAGGCATTGCAGACGCTGCCGATCACCAGCACCGGCGCCTCGACGCCGGCGGCGACCAGCAGCAGCAGTGGGACCAGCGGCATGTCGAGCCAGATACTGGAAAGCCTGGCCTCTTTCTCGCGCAGCGCGGGACCGGCCATCGTCACGCACTACAGCACCATACCGACCATGGATCTGTATGCCGCGGTCGATCGCACCGACCTCGGCAGCGTGGCGGCCGACGTGCAGCGCATCGTCGATGGCTACTCCAAGCACCTGCCCCGTGGTGTCGACATCAATGTACGTGGACAGGTGCAGACCATGGCCGAGTCCTATCGTGGCTTGATCGGCGGACTGGCGTTCGCGATCGTGCTGGTCTATCTGCTGATCGTGGTCAATTTCCAGAGTTGGCTGGATCCGATGATCATCATCGCGGCGCTGCCTGCGGCGCTCGCTGGCCTGGTCTGGATGCTGTTCCTCACCGGCACGCCGCTATCGGTGCCGGCATTAATGGGCGCGATCATGTGCATGGGCGTCGCCACCGCCAACTCGATCCTGGTAATCAGCTTCGCGCGCGAGCGGCTGGACCATCATAACGATCCGGTAAGAGCCGCAATCGAAGCTGGCTTCGCACGTTTCCGCCCAGTGTTGATGACCGCCTTTGCGATGATTATCGGCATGGTGCCGATGGCATTGGGCATGGGTGAAGGCGGCGAGCAGAATGCTCCTCTGGGCCGTGCCGTGATCGGCGGCCTGTTGCTGGCGACGGCAGCTACATTGTTCTTCGTACCCACGTTTTTCAGTCTGATCCACCGGCGTCATGCGGCGAATCATGACGCGGCTGCCGCTTGAGATCCTGACCATGCCCACTCCGAACACAACGTCCTCTTATCCGCCGTCCAAGCCGTCGCATCGCGCAAGGTTCATGCTCATCCTGCTCGGCATCGTGTTGCTGGCGCTCGGCGTGATCGGCGTAATCGAACGCATGCACGCACGCCACGTGTTGAGCGAAGACACGGATCGCAGTGCCATCCCCACCGTCAGCACGCTGACAGCGCAGGCTGCGCCCACTGATCAGGCGCTGATCCTGCCCGGCACCGTCAAGTCCTGGCAGGATGCCCAGATCTACGCACGCACCACGGGCTATGTGAGCAAGTGGTACGTAGATATCGGCACGAAGGTGAAACAGGGCCAGCCCCTCGCTGAGCTTGATACCCCTGACGTCGACAACGAGCTCAAGCAGGGCCAGGCGCAGATGCGCAGCGACGAGGCCAATGAGAAGCTGGCAAGGGTCACCTCCGATCGCTATCAAAAACTGGTAGGGCAAGGTCTGGTGGCCGTCCAGACGGCTGATCAATTTGCTGCCCAGTTGAACGCAGACGTCGCAACGGTGGAAGCCGACCGCGCCAACGTCGCCAAGCTCGAGAACATGGAGCAGTTCAAGCACATTGTCGCGCCGTTCGATGGAGTGATCACCCAGCGCAATCTGGACGTGGGTGCACTGGTCGATGCTGGATCGACCGGCAGCAATCTGTTCGTGATCGCCGACACCAGCAAGCTGCGTGTGTTCGTCGATGTCCCTGAAAGCTCGGCGAGCGGCGTGCATATCGGCATGCCGGCTGACGTGACATTGAGCAGCTACGGCGCCAAGCCTTTCAGCGGTACCGTCGCCCGTACGTCGGACGCACTCGATTCAACTACCCGCACCCTGCGCACCGAGATCGATGTGGACAATGCGGGCCAGGCACTGGTTCCGGGTGTCTACGCGAACGTCAAGCTGGCACTGGCCACCGCCGCGCATAACTTCGTCGTGCCAGCCAACACCTTGCTGTTTCGCAGTGAGGGCCTTCGCGTCGCGTTGGTCGATGCGCAGCAGCGCGTTCATCTGCAGCCGGTCACGCTGGGCCGCGATTTCGGCAACACGGTCGAAGTGATCGAAGGCCTTGAAGCGAACGCACATATCATCATCAATCCGGCCGACTCGCTGTACGAT
>JBAPPP010000068.1:0-6178 GCA_049280175.1 Rhodanobacter sp. | reverse complement strand
CGGCATAGCGAGGGGACTATGAAATCGAAGCAGTCGGGCGTCACTTTGATCGGGTTTCTGTTCATCATGGCGATCGTGGGCTTTTTTGCCTTCATGGCGATGAAGCTGTTGCCGTCGTATTCCGAATTCATGGGCGTGTCCAAGGCGATGAGCCAGATCGCCAGCGAAGGCACCAATGGCAAGACGCTGGACGAGATTCGCCGTGAGCTGTTCTTCAAGATGAATTTCCAGTATGTCGATGACGCCACCATCAAACCGGCGGACATCACCATCCAGCGCGACACCGGTGGCACCAGCGTGCTGAATGTCAATTACGACAAGAAAATCCCTTTCATGTACAACATCGATTTCCTGCTGCACTTCGACAAGAGCGTCGCTTTGCAGGGCAATCTGGGCCAGTAACTTTTGGAACTGAATTACTGTTTCCGCGACCCGGTGCTGGCGCAGCTGGCACTGACCCATCGCAGCATCGGCAAACCGAACAACGAGCGGCTGGAGTTTCTCGGTGACGCCTTGCTCGGGGCGATCATCGCCGAGATGCTGTATGAGGCTCATCCCAAAGCCAGCGAAGGCGAGCTGTCGCGGCTGCGCGCCCAGCTGGTCAATGGCCAGGCGCTGGCGCTCGTGGCGCGTGAACTGGAGCTGGGTGACGAGCTGAAACTCGGACCCGGCGAGCTGAAAAGCGGTGGCTTCCGACGCGATTCGATCCTGGCCGATGCGTTCGAGGCACTGGTGGCCGCGGTGTACCTGGATGCCGGTTTTGAAGCCTGCCGCGAAGTCGTACGCGGGCTGTTCGGTGAACGTATCGCGGCGCTGCGACGATCTTCCAAGGACGCCAAGACCCGCCTTCAGGAATGGCTGCAGGCCGGTGGCTGGCCGTTGCCGCAATATGAGCTCACCGCCAGCCATGGCGAAGATCACGCCAAGACCTTCGATGTCAGTTGCGCCATCAGCGAGCCGTTGCCGATGCAGGCCGAGGCTTGCGGCGTCAGCCGCCGCGCGGCGGAGCAGGATGCGGCCGAAATCGTGCTGAACCAGCTGCTGGAACAGCACCGCAAGTCCTGATCGCGCCGTGTTACCAGCGCTTCGTGCCAGCGTTTGTCCCTTTTTGACGGCCTGGGCGCCTCTTGCCAGGCTGCCACCGCGCGAAGCACCTGTCGATTCCATGCCGGCCCCGATGAGGCACCCCATCGGCGAAGCACTACACTACCCATCGTCCGCTTACCGAGCACCGCACGTCATGAACCACGAACTGGAACCCGCCGCCGATGGCGCCGGCGGCTTGCCGCATGAGAATTTTCGCTGCGGCTATGTCGCGTTGGCCGGGCGCCCCAATGTGGGCAAGTCGACCCTGCTGAACGCACTGATCGGCTTCCGCCTGTCGATCGTCAGCCCACGGCCGCAGACGACCCGCCACCGCATCCTGGGCATCGCCACCAGCGAAGCCGGGCAGATCATGTACGTCGATACGCCCGGGCTGCATCGCGGCGCCAAGCGCGCGATGAACCGCAGCTTGAACCGTGCTGCGCGTTCGGCGATCAGCGATGTCGATCTGGTGGTGCAGGTGATCGAGGCAGGCCGCTGGACCGACGAGGACGAGGCGCTGTACGCCGCACTGGTCGAGCAGTCGACCCCGCGGCTGCTGGTGATCAACAAGGTCGACCTGAGCAAGGACAAGACGGTGATGCTACCGTTCGTCACTGAGCTGGTGGCCAAGCACACGTATGACGAAATCCACTACGTCAGCGCGCTCAAGCAGCAGGGCCTGAAAGAGCTCGAGCAGGCGATCCTGAAGCGTCTGCCGGTACAGCCGCCGGTGCATGGCGAAGACGAGATCACCGATCGCAGCGAGCGTTTCCTCGCCGCCGAGATGGTGCGTGAGCAGCTGATGCTGCGGCTCGATCAGGAGCTGCCGTACGCGACCACGGTGGAAATCGAGCAGTTCAGCGATCGTCCCGATGGCATTGCGGAGATCCACGCGATTATCTGGGTCGAACGCGACGGCCAGAAGGCGATCGTGATCGGCCACGGCGGTGCCCAGCTGAAGTCGATCGGCATGAGCGCCCGGCGCAACATGGAGCGCATGTTCGAGCGCAAGGTCTTCCTCAAGTTGTGGGTGAAGGTGCGCGAGGGCTGGGTCGACGATGAGAACATGCTGAAGAAATTCGGCTATACGGATTAAAGCGAGAGGCGAGGGGCAAGTCCCCGGACCCTTGACATATGCGCCTCGAACAGCAACCGGCCTATGTCCTGCACGCGCGGCCTTATCGCGAGACGTCGTTGCTGCTGGAATGCCTGACTCGCGAACATGGCCGTCTGGGTGTCGTGGCGCGAGGTGTCCGCGGCGAACGGGCGCGCCTGCGACGCGCGCAGCTCGAACCGTTGCAAGCACTGACGCTGGATCTGCTGCTGCGTGGCGAGATGGCCACGCTGACTGGCGTGGAGATCGTCGGCGCGCCGTTCCGCTTGAGCGGCGATGCGGGCGTGGCCGGGCTGTACCTCAACGAACTGATCGTGCGCCTGACCGAACGACAGGATCCGGTCCCGTTGGTGTTCGACGCGTACGCGCAAACCCTCGCACGACTTGCCGCTGACGAACCACTGGCCTGGAGTCTGCGCCGCTTCGAGCGCGATCTGCTGCAGGCGATCGGCTACGGCCTGCAGCTGCAGCACGACGCCGAAACGGGCGAGCCGCTGGTGCCGGATGCGCACTATCGCTATGTGGTTGAGCAGGGCGCCGAGCGCTGCTCTGGCGGCAATGCACACGCGCTGCGCGGCAGCGACCTGTTGGCGCTGGAGCAGGATCTCATGCCCGACGCCAGCGGCCTGAAAGCCTTGCGCGACATGATGCGAGAGGTGATTCGCTTCCACCTTGGCGGCCGCGAATTGCGCGCCTGGCGGGTATTGTCGATGGCGGTATCACGTCGCTAGAACCTGTCCATGATCTCTCCGCAGCCCACGCTGCCGTATGGGGCCGCTCAACGGCAACCCCGCACTCCGTCTTTCTTCCTTGGCCGGCGCGTCAACAGATCCCGACGCGAGCTACGGGGAGATCGCAAACAGGCTCTCAGGAATCCAGCGCCCGCCGTGTCGCCAGCAGCGCCTTGTGAAAGCGTGCCAGAGATGTCGGTGTCGCGCTTTGCTGCGTCAGTTGACGCTGTAGCAGCGCGGCCTGGGTCGACAGCGCGATGGCCCCGCAGAAACCGCAGGATGAGCGAAGGCGATGCAGTCGCTCGCCGAAGCTAGCGCTATCGCCACTGAGTTGATCGAGCTCCTGCTCAAGCTGGTTTAGCTCCTCACGCAGCAAGTGTCGCAGCGCACGCATGGTGGTGACCTCGCCAGTGGCGATCAACGCAGCTTGGTCATCGAGCACGGGCACGTCGTCGCGACCCGGTTGAACCAGCCCCAGCACGCGCTTCAAACTGGCTAGCCCGCAGGGTTTGATGAGTATCTCGCTGAAGCCGGCGGCGAGCAGCGGCTGGCGGTCGCACGACTCCAGCCAGGCGGTGGTGGCAACGGCAAGACTTTCTGCCGAACTCGCCTGCACATCGTTGCGAAGCAGGCCCAGGATCTCCAGCGCACCGGCGCCCGGCATGTGGCAGTCCAGCACCAGCAAGTCGAATTTCTCGGTCCGGGCGCGGGAATGCGCGGCCCGACCATCCGTGAAGATCTCCACCTCTGCGCCCAGCGAGCGCAGCCCATCACCAAAAAAACGGCAGCTGCTGGGGTCGTCGTCCGCCACCAGGGCCCGTGCAGGCTGGAGTGGCAGGGTGGAAAAACAGGGGTCTTCGAGGTGGCTTGGCATAACGAAATCCTTATCGTTCAGCTGGATTTGGCAGAATGGCGCGACATGCGCCCTACATCAAGCCACTTTTTGCTGTGTTTTTGCTTCCTGCTGGGAGCGAGCTGGGTGATGCCTGCGCGAGCGGATGTGTTGCTGGCGGCCAGATCGGTCAGCGTGCTGGGGATCAGATTGCAGGCGGTAACCGCCAGAATCGGCGAGGATGCCGGCGGCGGACTGCACCTGCAACTGCACGCCGCCCAAGCGGATATTCCAGCGATGGGCTGGCGACGGCTGGGCCTGACTCTCGACGGCGCCCTTGAGAATGAGCGGGCCGGCTGGATTTTCGATGGCAGCGTACGCGTGGCCGGCGCGCCGGGCGGCGCGCTCAGCAATGCGCATGTGAACATGCTGGTCAGCGAGCTGGCGAATACCCTGCAAGTCGATATCCAGCAGGGCAATGCACAGGCCGGCGTCGCATCGCCGCTGGATCAGCCCAGCCACGCACAGATCAGTCTGAAGAATCTTCCAGCCGGCTGGCTGCAGGGGTTGCTCGGAACGGTATGGTCAGGCCGGGTCACCACGGGCCATGTGGATGCCGTGCTGGCGCTGGACCTGCGCGACACGGGCATGCAGTCGACCGGGCAGTTCACGCTCGATGGTGTCGGCTTTGATACCCCGGCCGGCAGGCTGGCCGGACAAGGCATGAACGGCAATGGCCGTTTCAATCTCGATACTACCGAGGGACCGGCCCAGATCGACCTGGACGCCAGCCTGCGTGGTGGTGAACTGCTGTTGGGATCGCTCTATGCCAAGCTGCCGGAGCATCCGATGCAGTTGGCACTGCATGCCAGCGCGCAGCGCGGCGCGTTCGAACTGAGCCGTTTGCACGTCAATGACGCCGATGCGCTGCAATTGGATGGCGCGCTCGCGTTCGATGCCAAGGGTGAGCTGAAGAAGCTGAAACTGGATCACTTCCAGGCCAGTTTCCCCGCGGCCTACCAGCGCTACGGCCAGGCGTGGTTGAGCACCCTGGGCTTGCGCAATATGGCCATCCTGGGCGAGCTCAGTGGCGGGCTGGATCTACGTGCCGATGGCCTGCACAGCTTCGCGTTCAATACCGCGAACCTGGATCTGGCCGATGCGGAAGGCCGCGTGGCAGTCAGCGGTCTACGCGGAGGGCTGGATTGGGCGGCGCAAGAGGATCGGCCAGCTACCACGCTCCTCTGGCGCAGCCTGCAGTTTTATCGGATACCCAACGGTGCCGCGCAATCGAATTGGCAGAGCCATGCCGGCACGCTCAGCCTGCAACGCCCGCTGGAGGTGCCCTTGTTCAAAGGCCAGTTGCGGGTGGGTCAGCTGGATTGGCGGCCTGCGGCGGCCAAAGGGCAGCGACTGGCGACCTCGCTGGTGGTGACCGGGGTCGATATGGCCGCCTTCAGTCATGCCATGGGTTGGCCGGCATTCCCCGGCACGCTCGGTGGCGCGATTCCGTCATTGCGCTGGGTGGACGATCGCTTTGAATTGCAGGGCGGCTTGTCGGCCAGCCTGTTCGGCGGCTTTGTCGATATCACCCGGCTTTCGCTGCAGCAGCCGTTCGGGCCAAGTCCGGTGTTGAACGGCGACATCCATCTGCAGCAACTCGACCTGGCAGCGATCACCAGCGTCTTCGATTTCGGCAACATGACCGGACGGCTGAATGGTTCGATCGCGGACCTGCGGCTGGTCAACTGGAGCCCGGTGGCGTTCAAGGCGAGCCTGCTGGCCGATAGCGGTGGCCGGATCAGCCAGCGCGCGGTCAACAATCTCACCACGCTCGGTGGCGGCGGGATAGCCTCGGGTCTGCAGGGGATGGTGATGAAATTATTCAAGACATTTGGCTACAAGCGCATCGGTCTCGATTGCACGTTGCGCGGCGCCGTCTGCCAGATGAGTGGACTGGAAACGGGCGACGACGGCTACACTATTGTCGAAGGCAGCGGCCTGCCGCACTTGCGGGTGATCGGCCATCAAACCCAGGTCGACTGGCCGACCCTGGTCCGTCGCCTGCATGCCGCCATCGAGGGGACAGTGCCTGAAATCCGTTGATCGATTGCACCGTTGCCTGCTCACAGTTCTTCGTTCAACACACGTCGGTTCCTGGCTCGGACATCGGAGTCCATCATGCGCAAGCTTGTCTATGTAATGTTGACCACGCTGGCAGTGCTGCTGGTCGGTTGCGTCACCATCAACGTGTATTTCCCTGAAGCCGCGGCGGAGAAAGCGGCGGATCAATTCATTGGCAACGTGCTGGGCGATACCGGACAACCTGCGTCACCGGCGCCGAAGGACCAAAAGGACACGTCACCAAGTGCTGGTCAGCACCCCTCCGCGATGCTGCTCGATCTGTTGATTCCG
>JBAPPP010000067.1:0-7698 GCA_049280175.1 Rhodanobacter sp. | reverse complement strand
AACGGCGGAAGGCTGTTTCGCCAGTGGGACCGAACTTCGCGGGTGTCTTGCGGTACATTGCAGGACGATTCGCGACGTCGGTGCTTGATCCTGTCGGCGGTCGACAATGCGCCCCGCAACCACGCTTCACCGGACATGATCGAAACCGACCAGCTCACCCGATGCTATGGCAACCTGACCGCAGTGGATGCGCTGAGCATTCGTGTCGAGCCCGGTCAGGTGCTCGGTCTGCTGGGCCCCAATGGCGCGGGCAAGTCGACCGCCATGCGCATGATCGCGGGGTTTCTGACTCCGACTTCGGGTAGCGCGAGGGTCTGCGGTCATGACGTCAGCCGCGAGCCGCTGAAGGCCAAGCGTGCACTCGGTTACCTGCCGGAAGGCGCGCCCAGCTACGGCGAGATGACGGTACGCGAGTTTCTGCAGTTCATCGTACGCGTGCGTGGCCTGAAGGCCGATAGCGGTTACCGGCGCTTCGAGGAAGTGGTGCACCGGCTGCAGCTGGAGGAAGTGCTGGATCTGGGCATCGAGACCTTGTCTAAGGGCCTGCGGCGACGTGTCGGATTAGCCCAGGCCATCCTGCATGATCCACCCGTGCTGATGCTGGACGAGCCGACCGATGGCCTTGATCCGAACCAGAAGCATGCCGTGCGTCAGCTGATCGACGTGATGGCGCGTGAACGCACGATCCTGATCTCCACCCATCTGCTGGAAGAAGTCCACGCACTGTGCAACCGGGTGGTGATCATTGCCCGCGGCAAGTTGTTGGCCGACGCCACTCCGGCCGAGCTGGAGCAGCGCTCGCGTTATCACGGAGCGGTGTCGTTCAGCGCGCCGGGCAGTGGCATGTCGCAGGAAATGCTGGGCCGTCTGCCGCAAGTGGCGTCGATCGAGGTCGATCCGCTGGATGGCCGCATCACCGTGTTTCCAAAACCGGGCGAGCGCATTCTTGAGCCCGTCGAAACGCTGCTGCGTCAGCAGGGTCTGGAGGTATCGGAGATCCAGCTGGAGCGCGGCCGCCTCGATGAGGTATTCCGTCAGATCACCACCAATGAGGGCGGCGTCCTGGAACGCGGCGGCATCGGTACGGTGACGGAGGGCGGCGCATGAGTCCGGTCGAGGCAGTGATGCGACGCGAGTTGCGCAGCTATTTCGCGACGCCAGTGGCTTATGTATTCCTAGTGATTTTCCTGGTGCTGGCCGGCATCCTCACGTTTTATGCCGGCGATTTCTACGAGCGCGGACAGGCCGATCTGCAACCGTTCTTCGTGATGCACCCGTGGCTGTACCTGATCCTGGTGCCGGCGATCACCATGCGCATGTGGGCGGAAGAGGCGAAGGGCGGCACGCTGGAGCTTTTGCTGACGCTGCCGATGACTCTGTGGCAGGCGATGCTGGGCAAGTTTCTGGCGGCGTGGCTGTTCATCGGGCTGGCGCTCGCGTTGACGTTTCCGATCTGGATTACCGTCAATTATCTGGGCTCGCCGGACAACGGCGTGATCCTCGCCGGCTATCTGGGCAGCTGGCTGATGGCCGGTACGTTCATCGCGATCGGTGCCTGCCTGTCGGCGGTGACAAGCAGCCAGGTGGTGGCGTTCGTCCTGACCGCGCTGATCTGCGTGTTGCTGATGCTGGTGGGGCAGCCGCAGGTGCTGGATTTCATGCAGGGCGCGCTGCCGAGCAGGCTGATCAATGGGGTGGCACACCTGAGCATGCTGCAACATTTCGAGGCGATAGCGCGCGGCGTGCTGGACGTGCGTGATCTGCTTTATTTCCTGTTGAGCATGGTCGGCTGGTTGATTGCCGGCGTACTGCTGCTTGATCTGAAGCGGACGCGCTGACGCATGGCTCGTCTATTTGCCGCCCGCTTGCACTTCACCCGGCGTGTTGCCCTGTATGGCTCGCTGATCCTGCTTGTACTGATCTTCGTACCGTTGATCGTCACCAGCGGCCGCTGGTTACGCGCGTCGCGGGTCGACCTCACTACCGACCAGCTGTACACCTTGACGCCGGGCACGCTGCAAATTGTCGATACGCTGCAGCGGCCGTTGAAACTCACCCTGTACTTCTCCGATCACGCCACCCGCGACCTGCCGCAGTTGCGCAGTTACGAGCAGCGCGTGCGCGAAATGCTGCAGGAGATGGGCGCTCGCTCGCATGGCCGCATCCGTCTGCAGGTGATCGATCCGATACCGTACTCCGACGATGAGGCGAGCGCCGAAGGCAGTGGGCTGACCGCGGCGAATGGCGGAAGCAACAATGAGCGGGTGTTTTTCGGACTCGCGGGTAGCGCCCTTTCAAGCAACGCGGACGGTGATTCCCTGGAAGACCGCGTGCCGGAAAAAACGCTGGCAATTCCGTTCTTCGATCCGGCCCGCGAAGCGTTTCTCGAGTACGACATCGCCAAGCTGCTCTATGAATTGAACCAGTCGAGCAAACCGTCGATCGGCGTCATCAGTTCGTTGCCGGTCAATGGCAATCCGGTGCTTGGCGAGCAGCCGTGGGCGGCAGTGCAGCAACTCGGTCAATTGTTTGACGTGAAAACCCTGGATCCGGCCACGCTGCGGCACATCGATGACAGCATCAAGGTCTTGCTGCTGATCCAGCCCAGGCAGCTGCCGGCCGATACGCAGTATGCGATCGACCAGTACGTGTTGCGCGGTGGGCATCTGGTGGTGTTCGTGGATCCGTTCGCCGAGCTCGATACCACACCCGCCACGCCGTCCGATGCGGGCGGAACGACGCCGCCCGATCGCAGTTCCGATTTGCCGCGGCTGTTTGCGGCGTGGGGCGTGCTGTACGACCCGCACAAGGTAGTACTGGATCGCGCACGCGCGTTGCAGATCGAACTAGCCGGTAGCAATTTCAACCATCCTGCGATGCTCGATCTTGGCACGCAGGAACTCAATCGCAACGACGTCATCACTGCCAGCCTGCAGCGCATCAATGTGTCCACCATCGGCTACTTCGAGCTGGCGCCAAACGCGCACACGCGGCTGATTCCGTTGTTGCAGAGCACGGCTCAGGCCAGGGTCGTGTCGACGCAGCGGGTGCTGGCCGAAAGCAACGATCCCACCATGTTGCTGCAGGGCTACAAGGCGGATAATGAGCACTATGTGTTGGCGGCTCGCCTGCGCGGGCCATTCGACAGCGCGTTTGCCGAGCGCGCCAGTCAGCCAGGGCACTTGGCCGTATCCGTTGCGAATGCGGAAGTGATCCTGGTGGCCGATACCGATTTGCTCAGCGATCGGCTGTGGGTGGAACCGCAAACTATTCTTGGTCAGACGATGATGCGGGTATTCGCAAACAACGGCGACTTCGTGACCAACCTGGTCGACAATCTCAGCGGTTCCTCGGCGCTATTGTCGATACGCGGCCGCTCCACCTCGCAGCGGCCGTTCACCCGGGTCCAGGCACTGCGTACCGTGGCCGACCAGAAGTTTTTGCAGAAAGAGCAGGAGCTGGAGCAGGAGCTGGCCGATACGCGCCGTCGTCTGGACGAACTGCAGCCGGCCAAGGGCAGTCAGGTCAGCACGCTCACTACCGATCAGCGCCAGGAGATCGAGCAGTTCCGTCAGCGCCAACTGGCGATCAACAAGGAACTGCGCGATGTGCAGCATCAGCTCAATGCCGAAATCGACGCGCTCGGACTGCGCCTGAAGTTCATCAATATCGTGTTGGTGCCCGCGCTGGTGACGTTGATCGGGCTGTTGTATGGCTGGCGGCGCACCCGGCGCAGCCGGCAGCGCACATAAGAGCCTGTTTTATGACTTCCCCGGCGCGAGCTGCGGGGAGATCATAGGCAGGCTCTCAGGGTGGCAATCTGCCGCAATGCCGCCCGCCCGCGTGGCACTATGCTGGGAGGTCGCAGGAAGTCGACGTGGCTGGACGGCTAGGACCGTCTTCGATGTGAATGGGATCGCTGGTGCGGTGAAGTGATGGCAACGTTGTTGAAATGGATCGTGCCGTGGGAGTTTTCGTGGGTATTTCTCGCGATCTTCCTGCTGACCTGCGTACTGTTCCTGCGCGGCAGTCGCCGGTTGCCGGTGAGCTTCAGTCGCAAGCTGATGTTCTGGGTCGGCATGGCGATCATTTATCTGTCGCTGCAGACCTATCTGGATTACTACGCCGAGCATGAGTTCTTCGTGCACCGGACCCAGCAACTGCTGCTGCATCATCTGGCGCCTTTGCTGATCGTGTTGGCGTACCCGGCCAGCGTGCTGCGCGCCGGGCTGCCATTGGCGTGGCGGCTGCGCGTGTTGCGACCGTTGCAGCGGTCGTGGCCATGGCGATTGATCAGCGGCGTGCTGTTGAACCCGGCGGTGGCGACGATACTGTTCATCGTCTTCGTTCTGATCTGGCTGATTCCGGCCATGCAGACGCTGGCGATGCTGGACTGGCGCATCTACCGCTTCATGAACTGGACGATGTTGATCAGTGGTTTTGCCTACTGGTCGCTGGTGCTCGACCACCGGCCGCATCCGCCGGGCCGCATGGTTGTCGGCCTGCGTGTGCTGTCGCCGGGCATCACGATGACACCGCAGATCATCGCTGGCGCCATCGTCACTTTCTCCCGGACCGATCTCTATCCGATCTTCGAGATCTGCGGCCGTGCATTCACGTTCAACGTGCTGAGCGGACAGTTGATCGGCGGCGTGATTACCTGGGTGCCGGCGGCCTTGCTCGAATCGATTGGCGGCCTGGTCGCACTGAACCAGTGGCTGCGCCTGTCGCGCAGTGGTCGCCTGCCGCGCAGTCTGCCGCGGCGATCGGCCGTACGGTCATCGGCGACCGCCGCGTCAGCGGCGAAGTAAGGCAAGCGCCCTGCTGCAGGGCTCCAGAGTCAGCGATGGTTTTCAGTGGCTGTCATCGACGGCATTGGCCGGTCGGGCGATGAAATCGGTGGTCAGCGTGCTGCCGTCGGCGAACCTGAGGTTCAATTTGACCGTGTCGCCGGGCTTCACCGGTGCGGCTGCCTTCATCAACATCAGGTGATAACCGGCCGGCGCCAGCAGCACTTTGTCATGCGCTGGTATGGCGAGCGCATGGAGCATCGCCATGCGGCTCACGCCGCCCTCGTTGGAGCTCTGGTGCAGCATCACTTCGGCGTATGCGGCACTGCTGGCGCCGCTCAGCGTGGCCGGCTGATCGCTGTCGTTTTCCAGGGTGACATACGCACCAGCGGGCAGGTTGCCGGGTAGCACGCGGATCCATGCATGGCTGGCGCGGATGTGCTCGGCGGACGTTGCATGCACACCAACGGCAAACAGCAAGCCGGCGAGCAGGACTGACAGCGTATATGGCTTCATGGGCTGGTTCCGGTACTGAGCAGCAGATGCAGGTCGTGCACGAGATCATCCTGCGTGTCTGTTGGGGTGGACAGCGCGCGCGCGTTGCCGCCGCGGTCGAAAATGTAGATCGCCGAGCTGTGGCTCACTTCGTAGTTGCCGTCGCTGCTGGTTGGCTCGCGGGTGAAAGACGAGCGGTAGCGTTTGACCAGCGCCTCGACCACGCGAGGGTCACCCGTCAGACCGACGACGCGAGGATCGAAAGCGTTGACGTAGGCATGCAGGACGGGTGGCGTGTCGCGGGTTGGATCGACGCTGACAAACAGGATGCGCGCGCCATCGGCGAGCTTGCCCAGTCGCTGCATAACCACGTGCAATTGCGCCAGGGTCAGCGGACACACATCCGGGCAGTGGGTGTAGCCGAAATACAGCAGTACCACCTTGCCCTGATAGTCAGCCCCCGAAACTGCCTTGCCCTGATCGTCGGTGAGTTTGAAATCGAGCGCGGGCATGTGGCCGCTGATATCGGTCAGTTTGAACGGCAGCGGTTCGCTGCGCTGGCAGCCGCCCAGCAGCAGGCCAATCGCCAGCAGCCAGAGCACGGCGACGCCAGGAAAGCGGCGGGACTTCATGCGAGAATCCATGGTCTTGTTCATCCAATGAAGCATACGACACCGGCTGTGCCGCAGGGCTCACCCGTGCGGGGATCCACTCATGATGCGACAAAATGTCAGTACCCGCACCGGCTTGCTGGTGGGTGTGGCCGGCGCCAGCGCGGTGCTGCTGGGCGCGTTCGGTGCGCACGCCTTGCGCGGCGTGCTGGATGCGCCACACAGCGAGCTGTGGCACACCGCGGTGAGTTATCACCTCGGGCATGCCTTGGCCCTGGTGCTGGCGGTGGGTCTGGGTCGCGGCCGCAGCGGACGTGTGGCGACGGGTAGCTTCGCGATCGGCATCGTGCTTTTCAGCGGCAGCCTGTATGCGCTGGCGCTCGGAGCGTCGCGCTGGTGTGGTGTGATCACGCCGTTCGGTGGCCTGGCTTTCATGGTTGGCTGGATCGCGCTGGGCCTTTCGCTGCGATCGCCGGCCGACTGATCGCCTCGACCACGTCACGGACCTGTCATGCCGCGGCGTCAGCATGTCGGCATGAACCCTGTTGCGAGCATCCGGAAGTCGCCGTGGCCATTTGCCCTTGGCATGCTGGCAGGGCTGCTCGTGCTCGTGCTGGGCAGTGTCGGCCTGACCCGTTCGCAGCAGCTCCTTACCAGCGGCCAGCCTGCGTTCGACACACTGGTGCATTGGCATGATGTCAGTCACGACTGGCTGCTGGTCGCCGACGGCCATGCCGATCAATTGATCGTTTACAGCGCCGTCGATGGACGTCCATTGGGACGGTTGCATATCCAGCGTGGTCTCAGGGATATCGATGCTCTGGCCCAGCGCGATGGCCGTCTGTTTGTGATCGACGACGACGGCAGATTGAGTGAGCTCAAGCTGCCGCAACTTCAGCTGGCTGCCGCGAGCATCCCTTGAGCAGCAGCAATGGGTAGCCGGTGCGAATCAGTGATGGGGCCGGATGTAGAAGCCGCCGATCTTGCCATCGGTGTCACAAGCTACCTGGGCGTCGATCATGCCCGAGCCATAGTGCAGCGCCGTCACCACCACGACATAGCTCGGTACCGTGCTGACCTGCGCCGGTTCGCGCACACCAGGCGCGCCGAGTTGCAGCGGCATGGACTGCCATAGCGCGGCCAGCTTGTCGGTCGTCTCGGCAGCCTTCATTTTGTCATTGAAGTCTGCGGTGGCGCCGGCGTAGTCGCCCTTGTCCAGATGATCGAGCAATCGGGCAGATGCCGCCTGACAGTCGGAACTGGCGGCGTGCGCGATGCTGGTGCCGAGACTAAGTGCGAAGCAGGCGGCGTAGGCAAGTTTCATCATGCGATTCTCCTTTGAAGTTGACTGCCCGGCGCCGGCGTCCGGAAACAGTGGCGGGGCAGCGAAGTCGCTGCTCAATCGTCGTCAATCACTGGCCCGGACTTGCCTGACGTTCATGGGTACTGCGTTCCTGAAATGAGGAGAGATCCGATATTCAAAAGATATCATTCTCAAGTAATCGATGGCATGCGTCACCGCGACTTTTCGCGACGGAATGGCGATACAGGGGGCGCTGGTTTTGAGCGAAGACGCCGGTTTGGCATCTGCCCGCTTACAATGCCGTTTTGCTCGCTGCGGAGAACCTGATGAAACCGTTCGGCACGCCCCATTCCGATCATGCCCTGCGCGTCTTGCTGCTCGGTGCCGGTGAGCTGGGCAAGGAAGTCGCGATCGAGCTGCAGCGTTATGCGGTGGAGGTGATCGCGGTCGATCGCTATGCCAATGCGCCGGCGATGCAGATTGCCCATCGCAGCCACGT
>JBAPPP010000066.1:0-6849 GCA_049280175.1 Rhodanobacter sp. | reverse complement strand
GCTTCAACATGGTCAGCTCGATCGGCGGCTTCCTGTTCGGCGCCTCGCAGCTGATCTTCCTGGGCGTGCTGATCCACTGCGCATTCTTCTCCAAGAACAAGGCCACCGACCGTGTGTGGGAAGGTGCCAAGGGCCTGGAGTGGACCGTGCCGTCGCCAGCGCCGTACCACACGTTCGACGTGCCACCGGTGATTCACGACGATGAATTGGCGCACGGTAACGTCAACGCATAACCATCTATCGAATCGCTACGGCCGCATGTGGCCGCAGCGATTCAGGTAAACAATCAACATGATGCAGCAGACCACAGATCACGAAACCGGAAATCGCGGCAAGGGCGTACGGCTCACCGTGACGATACTTGGCTCGCTCGCCCTGGCGTTCTATCTGCTGTCGTTCCTGCAGATAACGATGATGAAATAGTCGTACCGGTCAGCACACGTTCTTGCTCCAACCGGCGAGGTCAGGCCGGCCAACATGCAGTTCCCCGTGCGACATGACGGGGCAAAAGTCATCAAGAGAAATCCACGGGGTCTCACCATGGGTCAGCAGCACGACGCTTACTTTATTCCGACCAAGAGCTACTGGCCTATCGTGGCCGCGCTGGTCATGTTCACCACCGTGTTCGGTGCCGCACACTGGTTGAACGCAGAGCCCGGTGACAGCGGTTTCGGCAAGACCGTGCTGAGCATCGGTGTGGTCGGCGTGCTGGGCATGTTCTTCGGCTGGTTCCGCTCGGTCATCAACGAATCGCTGGCCGGCGATTACAACAACCAGGTGGACGTGTCATTCCGCATGGGAATGATGTGGTTCATCTTCTCCGAAGTGATGTTCTTCGGTGCGTTCTTCGGTGCGTTGTTCTATATCCGCATGTTCTCGGTGCCGTGGCTGGGCGGTGAGGGGCACGGCGCATTGACCCACGAATTCCTGTGGAGCGATTACGCCGCATCGTGGAGCGCCAATGGCGGCAATGGACCGGAGCATGTCGGCGGGTCGTTCTCGACCGTGGCGGCCTGGGGCCTGCCGTTGCTGAATACGCTGATCCTGCTCACCTCCAGCGTCACGGTGACCATTGCGCACCACGCGCTGCGCGCCGGGCATCGGGGCAAGATCCTGGTATTCCTGGGCCTCACCGTGCTGCTCGGTGCGCTGTTCCTGAACTTCCAGGCGCATGAGTACATCGAGGCGTACAAGGAGCTGAACCTGACCCTGCACAGCGGCGTCTACGGTTCGACGTTCTTCCTGCTCACCGGGTTTCATGGTCTGCACGTGACCCTGGGCACGATCATGCTGGCCGTTATCTGGCTGCGCGTGCTGAAGGGCCACTTCAACAAGGACCATCACTTCGCGTTCGAGGCGGTGGCTTGGTACTGGCACTTTGTCGACGTGGTCTGGCTTGGCTTGTTCATGTTCGTCTACATTCTTTGAGTCGACAGCGTTGACTTGAGGACACCAAAGAGCCCGCCATCTGGTGGGCTCTTTGCTTTTGGAAAGCCGTGGCGTCGGCCAACGAAGATGAGTCGACTGTCAGCCTGGGGCGCTGGCGGTACCGGGCCTGCGCCCGCCGCGCTGTTGCCCACAAGGTTTGCCACAGGGGAGCGCGTTCGATGAGCGATGACGACGCCACCGGTGATGACTTCGCCCGAAGGGTCAGGAGTGCATTTGCGCGCAACGGCTTTGCCCCTCCGCGCACCGGCGAGGCCCGCGTCGTGGTGTTTGATAGCTCCTCGGCGTGGGCAATGCACGCCGATGCAGTGGGACGCGTGCTGGATGCCGGTGAAAGCGATCGCGCGGTGCGTTTTCGCTTCGATCAGGATCGCGTGAGGTACATCTTGGCGCATGCCCTGTGGCGCACCGTGCTGGGCGCCTGTCTCGGCGTGGATCCAGCACATGTCCCGCTAGCCAGTACGCCGTCCGGTCAACCGCGGTTGCCGGGCACGGGCCTGGCTACCAGCCTGAGCCACAGCGGCAGCTGGGTGGCGGTCGCGGTATGCGCGGCGGCGACGGTGGGCGTCGATATCGAATGCTCTCCATCGCGGATCATTCTGGATGACCTGATCTCGACGATTTGTACGCCAGCCGAGGCCGCCGATGTGCGCATGCTTCCTGCACCGCAGCGTGAGCGCACCCTGCTGGCGCTGTGGACACGCAAGGAAGCGCTGCTCAAGGCGTTCGGGGTCGGGCTTGCCGAAGCTCCGGCGTCGCTTTCTGCGGCGGCGATCGGGCTGGTCGCGCCGCCAATGGGCGCCTCGGGACTACCGACATGCCGGGTGGAAGATTTGCGCTTGCCAGCCGGGCTGGTGGGAGCCCTGGCGGCGCCGGACGCCGTGAAGCGGTGTCGCCTGCACATGCTGAATGACGCACCGGCTGCCTGAGGGCGCCCAGCGCGCTTTGTCTCCGTACTGACGCTCTGCGTCGTGAGGTGTCGCTCAGTGTTCGGAAATCAAAAAATGTGATGTGTATGTATTGTGATTTTAATGTAGTTGGTGTAGAGATATCAGTCCCAGTTACCGGGACGTCATGTATCAGAGGGGTGCTGGCGCACCTCTTGCAGGACGAATGGAAACACCGTGATGGGATGGGGGGAAGGGGCATGCTTCGTTTTCTGCATCGGCAGACCATGCGTTGGCTTCTTTTATTGGGCCTAGGCGAATTATTGTTGCTGGCGGCTTCGCTGAATCTGGCGATGCAGCTGCGTTATTTTCGCAACCCGGTCGAGCTGGATACGTTCTCGCGCCACATGCCGGAGCGCTCGTTCGCGTTCGCGGTGGTCATCATGCTGGGCATGGTGGCGCTTGGCCAATATCAGTCACACATCCGTACCAGCTGGTTCGGCCAGATGGCGCGTCAGATAGTGGGATTCGTGCTGGGTGGCTTCGGCCTGTTCGTGATGTATTACGTGCTGCCGCAGGCGTATGTAGGTCGCGGCGTGCTGTTTATCGCGCTGGTCCTGGGCTTTGTTGCCGTGGCATTGTTCCGCACCCTGTTTTTGCGTGTGGTGGACGCGAAAGTATTCCAGCGACGCGTGCTGGTACTCGGCGCCGGGGAGCGGGCCGAGCAGATTCACAGCCGCATGCGCCGGCAGTCCGATCGGCGTGGCTTCAACGTGTTGGGTTTTGTCCAGCGGCAGGGTGAGGCGCATGCTATCCCGGCGGAGTATCTGTTGACTCTTGATGCGCCGCTGCATGTCTGGGTGCAGCGCGAGCAGGTCGACGAGATCGTCGTGGGTGTCGATGACCGCCGTGGCGGCCTGCCGATGGAGGACCTGCTCGAATGTCGTCAGCTCGGCATTGCGGTTACTGACTTGACAACGTTTTTTGAGCGCGAGTCCGGTCGTGTGCAGCTGTCCCTGACTGATCCGTCATGGCTGGTTTTTTCGGGAGGGTTCGACGCTACGCCGCTGCGCCAGCTGAGCAAGCGTTGTTTCGATCTTGGCATTGCGACGCTGGTGCTTCTGCTCACCTGGCCGCTGATGCTGCTGGTGGCGTTGGCGATCCGCATCGAGTCGGGTTCGGGGCAGCCGATTCTCTATCGTCAGGAGCGCGTCGGCGTACGCGGCAAGACCTTCCACCTGATCAAGTTCCGCAGCATGCGCACCGATGCCGAGATGGACGGTGTGGCACGTTGGGCCAGCAAGGACGACGATCGCGTTACCCGCGTCGGTCGGGTCACTCGCAAAGTGCGACTCGATGAACTGCCGCAGCTGTGGAATGTGCTCAAGGGTGAGATGAGCTTCATCGGACCACGCCCGGAGCGGCCGCAGTTTGTCGCGGATCTGGGAGAGAAGATTCGCTATTACAGCCTGCGTCACTGCCTGAAGCCGGGCCTCGCCGGTTGGGCGCAATTGCGATATCCCTACGGTGCGTCCGAAGCCGATGCGGTCGAAAAGTTGAAGTACGATCTGTACTACGTCAAGAACCACAACCTGCTGTTCGACCTGTTGATCCTGATCCAGACCGTGGAAGTCGTGTTGTTCGGACGTGGCGCACGTTGAAAGTGCGTGGCTGATCGAGCCGTGTGGACAAGGGGCGGCCGGCTGCCACGCAGTCATGCATTGATACGAAGAGAGCAATACCGTTTCACGCACGAACGCCGACCATCCAGTGCCCACCTGAATTCGCGGAGTTTGCATGGCTCGCTTCGATAGAGATCAGTCGAACCACACGCAGCATCCTTCCGCCAAGCTTGCCAGCCGCATCCCGCCGTCACCTCTGCCGCTGACAGAAAGAGGGTCGCCAGGCGGGGTGTCGCGATATGGCCGAGGCATTCGCGCCGCCTGGAGCGCCTTGGCCATCACACTGTTGCTGAGCACCTTGTCGCTGCTGGCCCATGACAGCACGCAGCAACCTGTGATGACGGCATCCCCAATATCCGAAGTCATCACCACCCCACTTGTCGCCGCATCACCAACGCAGACCGTGCCGGACGTGGCCGCTACCTCAGGGGCGAGCCCGGGCTTCGATACGGCAGCGCCGACAGCGATGCCGGTTACCGTCGTCGTCGACGCGCCGGATAAGCTGTCGACACCACCGCCAACATCGGTCCACGCGGCTAGTGTATTCATCACCGCGTTGACTGGCCGTGGTGTCAGCGCAACAGTCGCGAGCACGCCCGCAGCACAGCCGGCGGCGCACCCGGACATGCTCGGCAGCGGCGATGTAATAAGTCCCAGTGCGGTGAGCAGCACTCCCATAACTCTGGCCGCTGCAAGCTCCGCCGCCGTGCAACTGGCTGCGCATCCGCGCCTGATCCTGGATGCCAATACGCTGACGACATTGCGTCAGAGTGCGACCAACAACAGCGCGCAATGGCAAACGCTGAAAGCCACCTGCGATTCCTTTATTGGTGGCACCGTGCAGTACCCCACCGGCAGCACCTATCCCAACCTGCCCAACGTGGGTCAGGGTTACGAAGGCGACGCCTATCTGCCGGCGCTGCTGGCCGAGGGTATGTGCTACCAGGTGTTGAAGGTAAGCAATCCGACAGCAGCAGCGCCCTATGGCGCCAAGGCCGTCGATATCCTGATGAAGATGTCCACGCCGGTCACTAGCAGCGGGAATCTGGGTGAGGATCCGTGCACCGATGACGGCTACGTCATGCGTTTCTACGGTGTCGGTTACGGTCTGGGCTATGACTGGGTTTACGAGCTGCTGACACCGGCGCAGCGCACGCAGGTGTACACCACCGCCAACGCGTGGATCACGGCCTGGGAAGCGCCGAACGGTTGCGCGGACTTCGAATACGCCAATCCGCAGAGCAACTATTTTGCGGGTTACTTCCATGCCAAGGCCGCGATCGCACTGGCGACCTACGACGAGAACCCGAGCGCGCCGGCCGAATGGACCGACTGGCTCACCAACCAGTTTGGCGCGCGCGTCCAGCCGTATTACGCGCAGCACCTGACGGGCGGTGGCTGGCCCGAGGGTTTCGCCAATTACGCGCCGCTAAGCATCGTCAACATGAGTCTGCCGGCACGCGAAGTGATGACAGCTACCGGACAGGATCTGGTGCATGCCACAGCGCAGTACAGCTACCCGCTCGATAGCGCCAACTATGCGATGCACTTCACCTGGCCGTCGTTGACCTACTTCGACGATCGCGATACCAATCACTCCAATTCCACGACGCAGCCTCCGGGCACGACGCAGGTAGGCATGTTCCAGCAGATCCTGGGCGAACTGACCTATTGGAAATCGCCGCAGGTCGGCGTCTTCAACCAGTATCTGACGTCGGTCAATGCGGCCACCTCCGGTTACGGGACCGCTGATCCATGGCTCGCTTTCCTGGAAGTGAACCCGGCTGCTCCGGTCGCGCCGTTGAACACGTTGCCGCTGTCGTATTTCGCGACCGGCATGGGTGCGGTTGCCGCGCGTTCGGACTGGGGCACCAGCGCCAGCTGGATGTCGTTCCGTGCCGGCCCGTATATCAACAACCCCGATCAGGGCGAAGAATACTTCGATCAAGGTAGCCTTTCCCTGGTTCACGGCGGCACGCCGTTGCTGCTCAACGCGACCGGATGGGCGGTGCACAATCCCAACGGTACGGCTGGGGAGAACGACGTCTACAACGACAACTACGGCAGCTTCACTGCCAGCAACGACGGGATGGGCAATCGCCGTCCGTACAACATCTTTTACGTGCGGCACATGAATGGCACGGCGCTCGCCGAAGCTTATGGTCAGGCGGCCTATACCACCGAGAGCAATGCGGTGCGTACGCAGGTGTCCTCGTACGAGGACGGCTCGGACTATGTCTACACGCTGGCGACCCACCTGGAAGACATGTACCGCAAGTTTGCGGCCGGTACGGCGGTGGTGGGCTGGGCGCGTGAGGTCGTCTATCTGCGTCCGAACCGCTTCGTGGTCTACGACCGCACCACCAGTGGCAGCACGGGCTACGACCAGTTCCTTGCCTGGCATTTCCCGGCCAGTCCGGTCGCGGGCACGGCGGCAGCCGGCCAGAATCGCTTCGACGTGACCTACAACGGCCAGTACGCCGGCGCGATGACCACGGTACTGCCGGTGAGCGCGACCACGACAACGACGGCCATGTACACGGACGCCACGCCGGTGAAGGCATGGGAGATCCAGGTGCGTGCGCCGAACACGAACGTCAGTCAGCAGTGGCTGAATGTTTTCGACATGTCGGCATCGGCGACGGCGGTCGCCACCACCACGCCGGTCACGGTCACCCAGGGCGGTATCGTTGGTGTGCAACTGACGGCCAGTGATGGCAACAGCGTCGTGGTCAGCAGCACCGGTGCGGCGGGTACGCCGATCAGCGGAAATATCGGCTACAGCGTGGCTGCCGTTCCTGCGCGTCACATCATCACGGATCTGGCGCCGAGCA
>JBAPPP010000065.1:0-8793 GCA_049280175.1 Rhodanobacter sp. | reverse complement strand
GTACTGGTGGACGCCGAGTACCATTCCTTCACACCTTTGTGGCCGTTGCAGGCGCCCTTCTTGGTGGCATTCGTGGAATACGTGCCGTCCTTGCACTGACCGGTGGAACCGGCCGGCGCAGCGGACTGCTGTGCGTAAACGGTGGAACCGGCCAGCAGACAGGCTAGCGCTACTGCAATCAAAGCTGACGATTTCATCTTAGATTCCCTCCAACGTGAATTCGCATGACGATTCAGGAAGCGTCATTCGCCTCTCAACGAGCTATGGCTTCCACCCCGGTCCCACAACCATCGATACAACCATCGACCCCTCATCTGACGCTTTGTACATAGGCACAAAGCGACAGTCTGTGAAGATACTCCCATCACCGCTGACCGCCGCCGCCTACACGGCGACTATGCCGCAAAATCATGCCCATGAAATGCGACCGGTGCATGGCATTCATGCGGCAGACGGCCACCTCGGCCGCTCGACCAGGTCTCTCCGCCCAAGTCTCCACCTACCCGTGTTCAGGGCGCTACCGCGGGCGCCGGCTTGAGAGTCGACGTCGGTCGTGCGATCGCGTACATCTCCCAGCTGATCTGCTTGAGCAGCGCCTGCCGATCGTTGCCCTGCGCATACAGGTCGAAATGGGTGCGGTTTGGCAGGAAGTGGAACTCGGATTTAGCATGCAGGCCGTCCAGCACTGCCTGCAGTTTGTGCGCCGCGCCGTCCAGGTAGAACGTATCGGCGGTGCCCACGTAGAGATGGATCTTGCCGTCCAGGTCGGCCTTCAGCTGTGGCCACTGCTGCTGCAGCCGATAGGCAATGTCGTAGTGATCGCGCCAGTAGGTGACCACCGCAGGGTCGATGGCACCGGTGTCCCGATTGAACATGGGCATGGGCCGACCGTCCTTGCCGCGTGGCGAGAATACCCATTCGAACGAGCCCAGCTGACCGCCGTAGGAACCCAGCACGCGCTCAAGCCTGGAGAACTGCTCGAAGGTGCCGAGCACCTTGTCGTGATCGCGCACCAGCGGGTACACCGAACCATCGGGTTTGCGGTAGATATTGGCATTCGCCGCATACAGATCCACCCCAGTGAAATCGTGGAAGTCGCTCGGATCGGGCGAGGTGGACCAGGTACCGCCGAACACTTTCGGATAGCGCGTCTGCAGCCACAACGTGGCCCAGCCGCCGGAAGAGTGGCCGTTGAGGAAGCGCCCTTTCGTACGGCCGTCCATGCGGTAGTGTGATTCCAGCTCGGGGATCAGCTCGGTGGTGAGCGCCTGACCCCAGGGACCGTTGTTGACCGAGTCGGCAAACTCATGTGTGCCAGTCGCACTCGATTCGTCCAGGAATACCCAGATCATCGGCGGCATTTCACCCTTGGCCGTCGCCGTGTAGACGTCCACTACGGTGTGGATCACGTGTTCGTTGTTGCCACCAAAACCCTGCGTGTAATACACCGTGGGATAACGCGTGGCAGCCTTGGGGTCGTAGCCCGGCGGCGTCAGTACCCAGCCGCGCATAGTGATCGGGCGCCCCCAGAACGCACTCAGCGAGGGACTGACAAAGTCGATCAGCGTCGCGTGTTGATGCGCGGCGGGAGCCGCGTCGCGGGCGGCGGGTGACGCCGACGCGGGGAGCACCCAGGGATCGTGTGCCGACAGCGCCTTGACCAGGGTCAGCGTCGGCATACTGGTGGTCGGCAAGTGAACCTTCACCACGTCGCTGACCAGGTCGCCTACGCCGCGCCCAGTGTAGTTGTAGCTGTGATCAACGTCGAGCACGGCCTGCACCAGGTAATCGCCCGGCGGCAATTGCGAGTAGCCGCCCGGAAACGCCAGTTGGTCAGTGTCGATGTCGACGCCCTGCCCCGGCTCCCACTGGCTCACCTCGCGCGCGGCCACTGTGGTCTGCGTGGCGCGAAACGGATTGGCGTCGACTTCCTCAACCGCACTGACCTTGCCTCCGGACTCCTCCTTGGCTTCAGCCTCCGCGGCTTTCGCGTCGATCGCGAACAACAGCAGCCGACCCGATGTGGGTTGCGCCGAAGCGGCTCCCAACTGCACATGGAAAAACTGGTGGGCTGCGGCGGTATCGGTACGCGCCTGGGCAATATTGACCAGCAATCCCAGACACAGCGAAACGGCAATAGCGTGACGACGGTAGCGCATGGTGAATCTCCCCCGACAAGACATTGGAGCCCATAGTCTCTGATGGCGCCGCTCCTTGCACCGTCAGCAGCCTGACCGGAAGCCCTCCGGCAAGCTGGCACGTGATCAATCTTTCTGTGTTTCGGACTTGTCGCCGGCCAACGGCACCAGGCGCAGATCCTGGAAATCGAAACTGAAGTCGGTGAGCGGCGATACCGGCTGCATGCGCACCTCGCGGATACCGCCATCGGCATCGAGCACGAAGTTGACGAACGCATCGGCATTCAACGCGCGATCGTCCCAGTGAACAATGAAGCTGTCGTGCTGCCATGGCGTCATGCTGCCGATCAGCTGCGCGGTCTTCGAGAAGCGCAGGCGCAGCTTGCCGTTCTCGTGACTGACGATGACATCGCCATACCAGGGATCGCGGTAGGTGCCGGCGTATTTCGCCAGCGGCAGTGAAGGCTTGCTGTTCGCATCGCGTGCCGCCGTATGCTTGGCGAAGCTGTCGTCGGCGTTTACTTTGGCCTTCTTTACGGCCTTGTCATACACTGCAACCCAGTCGGTCTTGTGCGCAGAATTCAGGTACGCATCGAGCACGCGATAGGTCACGGCGTTGAACGCGGCACCGGACTCCTGATTGGTCAGCACCACTACGCCCAGGTGCAGCTCCGGCACCAGCGTCACCCGCGACACCATCCCCGGCCAGCCACCGGTGTGCCAGACCAGCCGCTGGCCGCGATAGTCGGACAGGAACCAGCTTTCACCGTAGCCGTAAAAATGCGGCACCAGCGGCGCCAGTTCCGCAATCGGCGGCTTGGCGATGGTGATCGGCGTGAGCATCGACCACATCTGCTGCTGGCTGTCTTCGGAGAACAGCCGGGCCGGCTTGCCGTCCGCGCCGTTGGTCGGCAGCACGCCACCGGCCAGCTGCACGTTCATCCATTTCGACAGATCGCGCACGCTGGCGTAGATACCGCCAGCGCCCGGGTCGTTGAGCCAGGCCATCGGTGGTACCGGCTTGAGATCCTTGAAATTGAATTCGGCGTGACCCATCGCCACGTCCATCCCCGGCTGCAGGCCGGTCTTGTCGATCAGCGACTCGTCCATGCCGACCGGCTTGAAAATATGCTCGCGCACATAGTCGCCGTAGCTCTGGCCGGAGGCCTGCTCGATCACCAGCGTGGCAACCGCGAAAAGGATGTTGTCGTAGGCGTAGCTGCTGCGGAAACTGTTCTTGATCGGCACGTTGCGCAGGCGTTCGACCACATCCCGGGTGCTGTACGAAGTCGGCGGCCAGTACAGCAGATCGCCCGCGCCAAGACTCAGCCCACTGCGATGCGCCAGCAGGTCGCGAATCCGCATCTCGTTCGTGACATACGGATCGGACATGCGGAACCACGGCAGGTGATCGATCACCCGATCGTCCATCTTCAGCTTGCCCTGCTCGGCCAGCTGCTGCAGCGCCGCGGCGGTGAACGCCTTGGTATTCGAAGCAATGGCGAATAGCGTGTGTGCGTCCACTGGGTCCGGCTTGCCGATTTCGCGCAGACCGAATCCCTGCTCCATCACCACCTTGCCGTCCTTCACGATCGCCACCGCGATGCCCGGCACATCGAACGTCTTGCGTGCGCTGTCGACATAGCTGCCGAAGTCCTGCAACTGCGCTGGCAGCGTCGAAGGGTCGGCGGTCGGCGCCTGTGCCCACGCGCTGGAGGCCACGACAAACAGTGCACAACAACCCGCCAGACGCGGGGACAAGAATCGCTGGGACATCTAGAACTCCGTGGATGACAATCGCGTGACCGCATCGCTCAGACTATCGCGGCTGGCGGGCGGGAGACCAGCGCCACAGGTCACGGACCGCCCATGGGCTGCCCGACCGAACTACCTCAACCTCGACCCAGATCACTGCAACTACACGGCACACGGCTAACATGCGACAACGATTACGCCATACATCAAGCCCATGAACCCTGCCGCTACCGACTTGTTTTCCAACCCGACGCATGCCGATGAGGCCACGCCGATCCGTATTGGCATCGGCGGCTGGACCTACGCACCCTGGCGCAAGAACTTCTATCCGGCGGGCCTGGTGCAACGGCGCGAGCTGGAATATGCCAGTCGCGAGTTGCGCACCATCGAGATCAACGGCACCTACTACGGCGCCCAGAAAGCGGCGACCTATGCGCGCTGGGCGTCCGAGACTCCGCCGGGCTTCATCTTTTCGCTGAAGGCGCCGCGCTATGTCACCGAGAGCAAGCGCCTGGCCGACACCGAAAAAGGCGTCAGCAGTTTCGTGCATGGCGGTCTGGCCGAAATGGGCGATCGGCTGGGGCCGATTCTCTGGCAACTTCCGCCATCACGGCCGTTCGATGCAGACGACCTGGCAGCGTTTCTGGAACATCTGCCGCGAGAACTGAACGGGCATCGCTTGCGGCATGTACTGGAGGTGCGCCACCCCAGTTTCATGTGCGAGAGCTATGTGACGCTCGCGCGCAGCCATGCCGTGCCGACCGTATTCACCGACTCGGCCGACTACCCGTCGCTGGCCGATCTCACCGGTGATTTCACTTATGCACGGCTCATGCGCAGTGCTGATGACATACCAACCGGCTATGCACCGGCCGCACTGGATCGCTGGGCCGAACACGCTGAAAGCTGGGCTGCCGGGAACGACCCTGGCGAACTGCCGCATGCCGCCGCGCCGCAGCCGGCGAGTCAGCCACGCGATGTATTCGTGTTTTTCATCAGCAGCGCCAAGCATCGCAATCCAGCCGCGGCGATCGCGCTGCAATCGCGTATCGACAGCACCCGCTGATCCTGCACGCGGACGGCGCGTAATTACCGTCGAACCGGATGCCTCAGCCGGTGCAGAACACGTTGAACTTGTGACCTTCGAGGTCACGGAAATAGCCGGCATAGAAGCCTCCGCCCCGGTCACCCGGCGCACCCTCGTCGGTGCCGCCCAGCAGGAGCGCCTTCGCGTGCAGGCGATCGACCTTGTCACGCCCATCCACCACCAGCGCCACCATGTCGCCATTGCCGATCGTGGCCGGCTGGCCGTCGAATGGCTTGACCAGGCTAAGGCTCGGCAGTTGCATCGAGACGCCCCAAAAAATGTAGCGTTCGGTTTCCATCAGTCGCTTGGCACCGATGCCCTCCAGCAAGGCGTCGTAGAACGCCGCCGCGCGTGGCATATCGTTGGTGCCCAGGGTCACGTAGCCGATCATGGCAAGCTCCTGTGATGGGTAGATGGGGGCCTACCAGCTTCCTGCAATCAAACCACCATGTCACGCAGCATCAATCGACAAGCGCGGCCGTACTAAACTCACCGCACATTCTCACGCCGGCATTCCGCATGCGCCCGCTCAAGCCGTTGATCCTCCTTGCCGCGCTGGTGTTTGCCGTTGTCCTGTGGCAACGGCAGGCGCCGACGGACAGCCAGCCTCCCCAAGCGGCGACGGCCACCCAATCGCTGCCCGCGTTTCTGCCGCCCGAAGCCCGCACGACGCTGGACTTGATCGCCCGTGGCGGCCCGTTTCTGCATAGCCAGGACGGCGTGGTGTTTGGCAACTACGAACATCGGCTACCGGCGCAACCGCGTGGCTACTATCACGAGTACACGGTGGAGACTCCGGGCGCGGACAACCGCGGCACACGGCGCGTCATCACCGGCGGCACGCCACCGGAAATCTATTACTACACCGACGATCACTACGGCAGTTTTCGCAGCTTCAAGGTAAGCCGGTGAGCGCACACCGCTTCGATCCGGATATGACCCGGCCGACCCAAAGCGGCGTGTATTTCGTCGCTGCCACCGATCTCGATCGCCTGGCCGCGGCCGCCCGACGCGATGAACTGCGCGTGTGCCGCACCGACCTGACCGGATGCCAGGACAAGGACGATCTGCTGCGACGGCTGGCCGTATCGTTTGAGCTGCCTGCCTCGTTTGGCTACAACTGGGATGCGCTGGCGGACTGCCTGCGCGATCTTCGCTGGATGCCTGCGTGGGGCTACGTGATGCTGTTCGAGCACATCGACGAGTTGCGCAGAGGCGCAGAGGCGGACTTCGATATTCTGCTTGGGATACTCGATGACGCGGCAACATTCGGCTGTGACCATGAAGTCCCCTGGTTCGCGTTTCTTGCGCTCCCCGATGACGCGCTCGAAAACAGCGACGCCACACACTGAAACCGTGTCACCCTGTGCAACCCCAAAAACCCGGAATCCCATGCAAACCATCGAATTCGAACTGGAAGGCGACTACGTCGAACTCAACATTCTGATAAAGCTCACCGGCTTGTGCGACAGCGGCGGCGCCGGCAAGGCTATCGTTGCCACGGGAGCGGTGGCCGTCGACGGCGTCATCGAATTGCGCAAGACCTGCAAGATCCACGCTGGTCAGGTAGTGACCCTCGACGACGTTGAAATCCATGTCCTGGCCGATTCCGGTTCAGCCGATACCGATTGAGCCGGCCGCGGTCAGGCCGCTTCTCGCCAGACCGCTTCTCGTCAAAGCGTTGCATCGGCTTACGCAGCCGGCAGGCTGTCAAGCCGATGATCAAGTTCCGGATGCAGCGGCAGCCGTATCAGGAAATCATTTTCCAGCACTTCGCGAATCTCGCTCGCACTGCGCAACATGCGCCGCGTGGTTTCGCCGTTGGCTGTGTGCAACGCAAATTCACGATTGCACAGCGCCAGCCGACGACCCGGCTCGGCACGGGCGGCCGTCAGGCCGGTGACGAAGTGGGAATCGGGATGGGTCGAGAGAAAATAGTTGCTTGCCTGGTAATCGATCGGGTACTGCTGCTGCAGATCAAAACGGTATAGGGTCTTCCACCCCGCCGGCAGCCGAGCCTGCATATACCAGTCACCTTCGCATACGAGCAGGCGGAATGGCTCATGTGGCGTGGCCTGTTCCAACCGCTGCTCGAGCTGCAGTACTCCGGTCAAGGTCATGCCGCCAAACCCGACATCGACGAGCCAGCTACGGCCTTCCAGTTCCACCCGCAGCAACATATGGCTGCGCGCGCTGATCGCATCCTCCGGCTGGTTCCACAGCACCCGGGCCGCGAGGTTGGCCACCTCGAAACCGATCGCGCGCAGCGCCTCGCCCAGCAGCAGATTCTGCTCGAAACAATAGCCCCCGCGCCCCTCCCGAACGAGTTTGCGTTCCACCGCCGCCAGCTCCAGGTCCACCGGCAGACCCAGAAATGGATTGAGGTTCTCGAATGGAATCGTTGCCGCGTGTGCAGCAACCAGTGCCCGTAAAGTCGCCAGATCGGGCCCATGGGCAGATGGCAAGCCGATACGCCGGAGATAGGCGCCAAGATCGATGGAATCGCGCATGCGGGAGATCCTTGGGAATCCGCGACGATGATAGTACCCAGCCTGCTCTCCATCGAAACGAATCCCGCGCAGGTAACCGATACGGTCCCTTCAGCGAAACACAAGTATCCGGCGCATGCCACCCGCCGAGGCTGATCCGGATCTCACCGCTCTTGCGTCCACGGTGGGCGCTCCAACGTAACTCCACGGGCCTGATGTCGATCTGAAGCAATACCACTGCTAACGAGGCAACCCATGATTCGTCGCACTGCTTTTCATGCCATTCCCCTGGCTGCGCTCTTGATGCTGGCCGGGCTGACCGCGTGCCAACCGGTGGCTGCCGCCAGCGATGCTGCGCTCCCCCCGCCGACCGTAGACGCGTCGAAGACGGCCCAGAGCGAGCAGGTCGCCGTGCTGGCGGGAGGTTGCTTCTGGGGCGTCGCCTCGGTGTTCGAACACGTCAAGGGTGTGAAAAACGTGGTCGCCGGCTACTCCGGTGGTGGCGCCAGCACCGCCCACTACGACCAGGTCAGTGAAGGCGATACCGGCCATGCGGAATCGGTGAAGGTGCAGTTCGACCCCGCGCAGATCAGCTACGGCCAATTGCTGCAGGTATTTTTCTCCGTCGCGCTCGACCCGACCGAACTCAACCGGCAAGGTCCGGACAGCGGCACGCAATATCGCTCGGTGATCTTCTACGGCAGCGATGAACAGAAAAAGATCGCGACCACCTACATCGCGCAATTGACCGCAGCGAAGTCCTTCTCCGCGCCGATCGTGACTCAGCTGGTGCCGCTGCAGGCGTTCTATCCGGCTGAGGCTTACCACCAGCATTACGCGAGCCTGCATCCGGACGACCTCTACATCCTCTACAACGACGCCCCCAAGGTCACGCATCTCAAGCAGCTGTTTCCTGCGCTGTACCAGGATGAACAGCACGTCGTCGACGTTCAGCTGCACTAGTCGTTCAGCTGCATTCGTCGTGCGAAGAGTTTAGGCAGAGTGCTCGCGGGACTGCCGACTTCTTCGTCGCTCCGGCGAAGGTCGGGGTCCAGCGCCTTGGGCTCCAGCTGTTGATGCTCTTGTGGGAGCGACTTCAGTCGCGACGCTGTGGCTTTGTTGCTTAGTTCGCTTGCTTTAAAGCCTAAGAGCGTTTCGTCCTCCTGCGGAGGGCGAGTCACTTTTCTCTTGCGTGGCCTGTATAGACCGAGGAGATAGGTAACAGACGTGCCAGGACATAGGTAACAGTTTAATCGGCTTCCCGCATGTCGATGCTGGCCAATCGATGATGCGCGAAGTACAGCGTGTAGACGCCGTCTTGGGT
>JBAPPP010000064.1:0-8046 GCA_049280175.1 Rhodanobacter sp. | reverse complement strand
GCACAAGGAACGGTCCTGGTGGTGCACAACCTTTCCGGTGCGCCGCAATCGATGCCGCTGGACGTACCCGGCGGGACGCATTTCAGTCACATGCTGCGGCAGAGCACGACCGGTGCAACGATCGATGCCGAGGGCCTGCAACTGCCGCCTTACAGCAGCGTGGTTTTGCAGTGACTTGCCAGCGCCGACTGACTGTCCTTCGCGTTGCATTCGCCGGCCTGCTGGCGATTCCCGCGGTGCACGCCACCGCCATGCCGAACTGCCAGGCGCCGACCACGCATCTCGATGATGACGGAATGACGGTCAATGGCTGCACGGGGACGCTGATCGCTATCCATCTCGACGGCACCGGCATCGTGCACGTGCACGTCGGCGCTTCCAGCACGACGCCCGCACTGGTGCTCGACCCGCATTCCGACCGCACCCACCCAGAGGTGCGGATACGGGAGGACAGCAACACCGTGGCGATGGCATCTGCCCGGCTCACGGCGACCTGGAACAAGCGCAAAGGCACACTCAGCGTGGATGCCGTCAACGGCCAGCACCTGCTGACACTGAACTCCGCTGCATTGGAGCAGGGCCAGGTCTCGCTGATGCATGCAGCGGGCGATCCGCTGTACGGCATCCACAGCTACAACGCGACGGAGCCGTCCACTGCTGGCCTACTGCGCCAGGGCGCGCAGGTAGCCAAGGCCGGCGAGCAAGGCAACGCCGGTGCACCGTTCGTGTGGAGCACGGCCGGCTATGGCGTGCTGCTGGCGAGCGACGACAAAGTCGCATTCAACCTGCGGCCCACGCGCATCGATATCGAAACGTTGGTGAATAGCCCATCGACGAAGCCGCCGGTGGATCTCTACATCTTCGTCGGCCAACCACGCGAGCTGTTCGACGATTTGGCACAATTAAGCGGCCACCCGCCGCTGTTTCCAAAATGGGCAATGGGCTTCACCAACAGTCAGTGGGGCATCGACGAAAAGGAACTGCTGGACATCGTTGACACCTATCGCACCAAGCACATCCCGATCGACAACTTCACTCTCGACTTCGACTGGAAGGCCTGGGGTCAGGATAACTACGGCGAGTTCCGCTGGAACGATACGAAATTCCCGGATGGCCCGAGCGGCAAGCTGAAGACAGAGTTGGACAGCCGCGGCATGCATCTCAGCGGCATCATGAAACCGCGCATCCACATCGACACCGTGGAAGGTCGCTATGCCACGGCGCACAACTTCTGGTTTCCCGGCAAGCCGAGCAGCGTGGATTATTTCTCGCTCAAGCCCGTGGGCGATCTTGATTTCGATCTGCCAGCGGCACGCACGTGGTTCTTCAACGATGCGCTGAAGCATTCCTTCGACACCGGCATCGTAGGCTGGTGGAACGACGAAGCGGACAACACCGACGACAACAGCCAGTTCATGAACATGCAGCGCGCGCTGTATGACGGCCAGCGCGCGTATTCGACGCTGCGCGTGTGGTCGGTCAATCGCAATTTCTGGCTCGGTTCGCAGCGCTATGCCTACGGCTTGTGGTCGGGCGACATTCCCACCGGCTTCGCCAGCATGGCGGCGCAGCGCCAGCGCATGTTGAGCGCGATCGATGTCGGCGCGATGCAGTGGGGCATGGATGGCGGCGGTTTCATCGGTCATCCCAACGACGAGAATTACGCGCGCTGGCTCGAGTTCGGCGCGTTCACACCGATCTTTCGTGTGCACGGCACATTCAACGAGAAGCGCCAGCCGTGGCGCTATGGTCCGATCGCCGAAGCCGCGACCACCAAGGCGATACGCTTGCGCTACGCGCTGATCCCGTACATCTACGCCAGTGAACATGAGAGCCAAACGCATGGCGTGGGCCTGGTGCGCCCGTTGATCTTCGACTATCCGGACGATCCCAAGCTGCGCAACGATGTGGATGCATGGATGTTCGGCGATCATTTGCTGGTGTCGCCGGTGGTCGAACAGAGGCAGACCGTCAAGCAGATCTACCTGCCCGCCGGCCGCTGGATCGACTGGTTCAAGGGCACGGTTTACCAAGGTGGCCGCAGTATCGACTATCCGATCGACAGCGCACACTGGGACGACATCCCGCTGTTCATCCGCGACGGCGCGATCATTCCCAACCAGCCGGTGATGGATTACGTAGACCAGCACCCGGTCACTACGCTCACCGTTGATGTATTCCCCGCCACCACGCCGACCCACTTCGACTATTACGACGACGACGGCGTCAGCTACGCCTACGAGCACGGCGAGTACTTCAGCCAGACGCTGTCCACCCGGCGTACCCAGGGCAATGTCGAATTCAGCATCGCTGCGCCGACTGGCTCATACCGGCCGGCACTGCAGTACTACCTGGTGCAATGGCACACCGCCGCTGCGGGCCAGATCAGTCACCAAGGCGCGGCACTGGCGTCGTACGACAATCTCGCCGCGCTGCAGAATGCCGCTGGCGAAGGCTGGGCGCGCGGACACGACCGTTACGGCGCTGTGGTCTATGTGAAGCTGCGCGCCGGTACGGCGCAGTCGATTAGACTCGGCCGCGAGGCGACGAGCCATGGCAACCGGGACAGCGAATGATTGGAGTATGCGAATCACACTGCGCTGCAGGGCTTGGCAACGCATGCCGGTGCTGAGTTCATTGCTGCTGACTGCACTGGCCGTGTCGCAACCGGCGGCTGCGGCGAGCTGGCAGCAGCAACTGAGCTGGCAAGGACAGACGGCATCGATGACGGTGGCGACGGGCGGCGACTTCGTGCTGCACACGCCCACCGGCGATCGCCGCATTTCTGCGCAGTCGGCGTCCGTGCACACCGCCAGCCTGTTATTCGACGGCCTGTTCGCGATGGCGCAAGACGATCTGCGACAGGACTCGGTCACGGCGATCAGCGACGACGCGTTTGATCACGGCCAGTCGATGCCGTGTGCCTGTTTCGAGACAGGCGTGAAGTGGCATTACGTTTGGACGCGCGATCTCTCCTACTCGGTGGACCTGGGCCTGTGGCGATTCGATCCGGCGCGCGCGAAGGCATCGCTGCTGTTCAAACTTTCCGACGTGCGCGGTGCCTCCGTACCGGCAGCCCCTGATTCGATAGACAAACAGTATCCGATGCAGGACACCGGCTCCGGTGGCAGCTGGCCGGTCAGTACCGATCGTATCGTGTGGTTTCTCGGTGCACGCCACCTGCTGGACGACCGGGCTTTCGCCGACCAGGTTTACCGCGCGCTCACCGTCACGCTGGTGCAGGATCGGCAGTATGCGTTCGACGATGCGTTGGGTTTGTATCGCGGTGAAACCTCGTTCCTCGACTGGCGCGAACAGACCTACCCTGCCTGGACCGCGAACAACGTCGTCTTCATTGCGCAGTCGTTCGCGCTCTCCACCAACGTGTTGCACTATCAGGCGTTGCAGCTGGCCGTCCAGATGGCCGAACTGCGCAACGATCCGAAAGCTGCCGATTACCGTGCCCAGTCTGACGCGCTGAAAGCCGCCATCAACGCGCATTTCTGGCGCGCCGATCGCAGCATGTACATGAGCTACGTCGGCGGCGATGGCGCACCCATGGAAGCCTACGACCTGCTTGGCCTGTCGTTGGCCATTACCAGCGGTGTGGCTGACGCCGAACGCGCACGGCAGTCGCTGGCGAACTACCCCACCTACGCGGCCGGCAGCCCAGTGATCTGGCCCGAGCGTGCCGATCAGCCGATTTATCACAATCGCGCGATCTGGCCTTTCGTCAGCGCTTACGCGCTGCGCGCCGCGCGCACCGTCAACGATCCCGAACGCATCGCGCACGAGCTACGCTCGCTGATGCGCGGCGCCGCGCTGAGCGGTTCGAACATGGAGAACTTCGAGCTCACCACGCAGTCGGTACACGTCGACGATGGCAAGCTGAGCGGACCCGTCGTCGACTCGCCGCGCCAGCTGTGGTCAGTGGCCGGCTATCTGGGGATGGTGACCGAGGGCATCTTCGGGCTGACGGATGACGGTCGGATCGAACCGAAGCTGCCGGTGTCGCTGGTGCCCATGCTGTTCGGCAACAGCGACCGCATCAGCCTGCAACTGCCCGATCGACGCATCACGCTGCTGCGTCCGGCGATCCTCGATGGCAATCTACTGGTGACTGGCACAGTGCAACGCCATGGCACGGACAGCGTGGTCGAACTGAAGTCAGTGCAGATACCTGTCACGCCGCTGCGCCTGGATGCGCCGATGTTCGCACCCCCCGCGCTGGATACGCCAACCGTAGTGCGTGACGGCAAGCATTGGCTGGTCAGCATCAAGGGCAGCGGCCTGCTTTACCGCAACGGACAGCCGCAGGGCGCGATCGACGGCAGCAAACAGTTCGACGCACAGTCAGCACAGCAATGTTTCAGCGTCACCCAACGCAGCCGCGACGGCCTTGAGTCACTACCCAGCCCTGCTGCATGCGTCGGCGACAGCGTGCGCGTCAGCGGCGCTTGGCCGCGTGATTGGGTGGCACCGGCCAGTGGCAAGTTCCAGACCACCCTGACTTACAGCAACGATCACGGACCGATCAACACCGGCGTCACCGCCGCGGTAAAGCTGCTGGTGGTTCGCTGCGGCGACAACGCGCCGCAATCCATGCCCGTGGTGATGCCGCATAGCGACGGCACGCAACACTCGACCACCGTCAGCTTCACGGCGCAGGCGCATGCACGCTGCAGCTTTTCGGTCGAGCAGGGATTCAACATGAGCTACCTGCGCCACTTCTCGCATTACACCGGTGGCAGCGGTGGCGTCGACGGGCCATTGAATACAGCCAGCATCGGCGATCTGCAGATCACGCCGCTGGCTACGGGAACGCCGACACCATGAGCAGAAAACCTGAGCTGTCGTTCTGGCAGATCTGGAACATGTGTTTTGGCTTTCTCGGCATCCAGTTTGGTTTCGCGCTGCAAAACGCGAACGTCAGCCGCATCTTCCAGACGCTCGGCGCGAGCGTATCCGACATCCCCTCGCTGTGGATTGCCGCGCCACTGACCGGGCTGCTGGTGCAGCCACTGATCGGCCACTTGTCCGACCGTACCTGGGGCCGGCTGGGTCGGCGCCGTCCGTATTTCCTTGTTGGCGCCGTGCTGGCCACGTTGGCATTGCTATGGATGCCGAACGCGCCAGCGTTGTGGGTGGCCGCCGGGCTGCTGTGGATCATGGACGCCTCGTTCAACGTGTCGATGGAGCCGTTCCGGGCCTTCGTCGGCGATCAGCTGCCCACGCAGCAACGCGCGCAAGGCTATGCGATGCAGAGTTTCTTCATCGGCGTCGGCGCGGTGGTGGCATCGCTGCTGCCGTGGCTGCTGGCGAAGTTGGGGGTGGACAATGTCGGCGCCACCGGCGGTATGCCGGACACGGTGAAGTACGCGTTCTATTTCGGCGGCGTGGTACTGCTGGGCTCGGTGTTGTGGACGGTATGCACCACGCGCGAGTACCCGCCGGATACCTTGCTGGCCTTCGACGCTCATACGGCATCGACGCCCGAGCTGTCCGCCGAAACCATCGACCGGCGCGCCGCGTGGCGCAAGGGACTGGCCTGGGTGACGGTGGGTGTCATCGCGATCGTGCTGATCATCGGCATGAGGCTGGACCACAATCTGTACCTGTTGGCAGGCGGATTCGTGGCGTACGGTCTGTCACTGCTATGGCTGAGCCGTGCACACGGTGGCAACGGAATGTTCACCCAGGTGTTGGGTGATCTGCATGCGATGCCCGAGGCGATGCGGCGGCTGGCTTGGGTGCAGTTCTTCTCGTGGTTTGCGATGTTCGCGATGTGGATCTACACCACGCCGGCGGTGACCCAAGTGCACTTCGGCAGCACCGATCCGCAGTCCATGGCGTACAACAACGGCGCGAACTGGGTCGACGTGCTGTTCGCCGTCTACAACGGTTTCGCGGCGCTGGCAGCGGCGGTGATCCCGTGGATGGTACGTCGCTGGGGGTTGCGCGTAAGCCACCTGATCAACGTGTGTCTGGGTGGTGCGGGTTTGATGTCATTTCTGTTGATCCGCGACCCGGACTGGCTGCTGTTGTCGATGGCCGGCGTGGGCTTCGCCTGGGCGTCGATCCTCTCACTGCCCTATGCGCTGCTGTCGGACAACCTGCCGGCTGCGAAGATGGGCGTCTATATGGGCATCTTCAATTTCTTCATCGTGATTCCGCAACTGCTGGCGGCCAGTGTGCTGGGCGTGCTGCTGAAGCTGTTCTTTCACGGCCAGCCGATCTGGGCGTTGGCGCTGGGTGGCGCCAGTCTGATCGTGGCCGGCCTTTGCACACTGCGGGTGCGCGAACCCACCCATGTAGCGCTATCGACTTCCGTGGGTGGCGCAAGTCCGGCA
Source organism: Rhodanobacter sp. (assembly GCA_049280175.1). Taxonomy (GTDB): domain Bacteria; phylum Pseudomonadota; class Gammaproteobacteria; order Xanthomonadales; family Rhodanobacteraceae; genus Rhodanobacter. The sequence goes on along the minus strand of JBAPPP010000064.1, from coordinate 1,696 downwards.
TAAGCCGTGAGATTGTTTGTTTGCGGGCTCGCTAACCGCGCAGACTCGAACGCCTCACGATCAACTTCGCCGGCAGGATCGCGCTCTCGACGGGCTCGGCGCGGATCAGCTTGAGCAGGCTGTCGACCAGGACTTCGCCAGCCTGCCGGGTGTCCTGCAGCACGGTAGTCAGCGGCGGATTGACGAAGCTGGCCATGGCGATGTCATCAAAGCCGGCCAGCGCGACGTCCTGTGGTACCCGCAACCCATGCACGGAAAGAGCGCGCAGCGCGCCGATCGCGATCAGGTCGCTCGCAGCGAATACCGCATCGAAGGCTACCTCGCGCGTGATCAGCGCATCCATCGCCTCGTAACCGGAACACTCGGTGCTTTCGGCGTTTTCCTGCAAGGCGGGATCGACAGCAACGCCTGCCTGTTGAAGTGCGTCGACATAGCCGCGATAACGCTCGAAGAATTCCGGGTAGTGGCTGGAAGCGTCACCGAGAAAGGCGATGCGCCGGCAGCCACGTTCCAGCAGATGCTCGGCAATCGCGTAGCCGCCATGGAAATTGTCGCAACCGATGGAGACGCCCGGCTGATCGGGCAGCACGGCGCCCCAACGCACAAAGCAGGTACCCTGGGCGACCAGTTTTTCCAGCTTGTCGCGGTAGGCCAGGTAGTCGCCATAACCGAGCAGGATGATGCCGTCGGCTTTCTTGCTGTCGGCAAAGTCGGCATGCCAGTCGCGCGAAAACTGCTGAAACGAGATCAGCAGATCGTAACCCTGCTGCGCGCAGGCTCGGGTGATCGAGCCCAGCATGGACAGGAAGAACGGATTGATGTGCGACTCGTCGACGGTGGGGTCTTCGAACAGCAGCAAGGCAAGCGTGCCGGAATACATCCGGCGCAGATTGGAAGCGTTCTTGTCGACCTTGTAATTGAGTTGTTCGACGGCGGCCTGAATCCGCCGCCGCGTTTCCTCATTGACCAGCGGACTGCCGCGCAACGCACGCGAGACCGTGGCCTGGGATACCCCGGCCAGGTGGGCGATATCGATCGATGTCGCTTTGCCCTTCATCCGCACATTGATCCGAAACCTCATCGCAAGACAGCATGACGGCGGCCATGGTCTAGCCGCCGTTCGTTCCGAATCCTAGCTGTTTTGCCTGCCGCGTGTCGTATACCGTCGCGGGCTCCCAACGCACCCGCGGCTTGACGTTGGGATTACGTGCTGCTCCTGCAGCCCGCCCTTCGGGCCATTCGTTGCGCGAATGTTCGCCATCCTGCCTTCGCAGTCGCTAGCGCTCATACCAACCTACGCGCTAGACGCGGGCGGGCTCTCGTAGCCGCGCAGCGGCTGCGCACCGAGGGGCGCGCAGGAAGCGCGCCGCTTTACCCGGGACCCCTGTGTGGCGGTGAGTCGGGGACGACAGGCCCGCAAAGGAGTCGACATGGATGTCGACTCCTTTTCGCCAGGACAGGAGTCCTGTCGAAAAGCCCGGCCCCGGCTCACGGACTTGCCGGGCATGGACGCCCGGCAAGCGCCAAGCGGGGTGGCCTTCTCTTTGGGTTACTTTTCTCTTGGCTACACTGTATAGACCGAGGAGATAGGTAACAGACGTGCCAGGACATAGGTAACAGTTTAATCGGCTTCCCGCATGTCGATGCTGGCCAATCGATGATGCGCGAAGTACAGCGTGTAGACGCCGTCTTGGGT
>JBAPPP010000063.1:0-17755 GCA_049280175.1 Rhodanobacter sp. | reverse complement strand
GGCCTGAAGTTTGCCCACCACGCTGCCGACGTCACGATGGCCTGTCATCGCTATGAGCGCAAGCAAGGCGACCCATAAGTGCTATCAAATGGGGTGATGTGCTTGTTCACTTTAGTAAGCGTGCGGCTGGATTGTCTTCAGCCTGCCCCGATTGAAAGTACCCAATGACGCTCGCGACCGAGCGGTGTTCGGTCATCGCCATGACGGCGGGTAACGGCACGCCTTGCTTGCCGGCTTCGGTAACAAAGCCTGATCGCAGGCTATGTCCTCCAAAGTCGCCCTTCAATCCCGCTATCGCTGCTCGCCGCTTGACGATGGTTGCCACCGAACCGGGCAATAACGCAGGGCCCACTCGATTCTTCCAAATCCGTCGAAAGATCGCCCCCTCATGAATTCCCGCCGCCTCCAGCCAGATCGATAGCGCAAGAGCACTTCGCCCCAAAATCGGCTTGTCTGGCGTCGAATCCGCCTTCACTCCGGCCTGCTGCGTCTTCGAATACTCCAGCCGATAGATGTAGCCCTCGTCGCCGGTCTTGCGCAAGTCGCGCATTTCCGCCGCCGAGATCTCGCTGCGCCGGCGCCCGCCACTCGAAAACCCAAAGCAGAGTAGGGCGCGATCACGCAGGCCTTCCAGTGTGCCATCGCAGGTCGCCAGCATGGCTTCCAGCTCCGGGCGCGCGATGGCGGTTTTCTTGGTGGGCCGCTCGCCGCGTTTGACGGACGCGCGACGGGCGCGACTCAGCAGCGTGCGCACGCTAGGCAGTTCGCACGGATTGGCCAGTCGTTTGAGCTTGTGCGCCGTCGACAGCACGGCCACACGCTGGGTCACCGTCGCGAGTTTGAGTGGCCCGAGCTTGGCCTTCAAGCCAGCAGCCACCAAGGCCTGGTCGACCGCCGGCGGCAATTCGCTGACGAGACCAGCCTTGTTCTTGCGCTGAATGTGGTCGACCAGGAACTGGATCACCACGGCCTCACTCACCGGCAGCGTCAGTTCGATGCCAACTCGGGCCTGGTGCCAGCCGGCCCAGTAGCGCAACGCGGCGGCGTAGCTGCGAGTGGTATTGGCCGCAGCCGCTTCGGCCAACAGTTCGCGCACGGCGTCGGCGGCCTGCTGGGCCAGTTGTTCCGGTAACACCAGACCGGAGGCGGGTGTAGAAAGGACCGGCAATGTAGATTTATGCTTCATACTATGTAATGTATATTACGCAATGGGGCGCTTACTAGTGATAATCATCACTTATCACCAGTACGTCAAGGCCAGGGCGGGGCGCCGATCGAGGAGACATCTGAAATGCCCAAAGGCATCACGCAGGAACAGGTCAACGCCGCCGCCGACGCGCTGGTCGCCGCCAGCGAGCGGCCAACCGTCGAGAAAATCCGTGCGCAGCTCGGCACGGGCTCGCCCAATACGGTGACGCGCATGTTGGAAGCATGGCGGGGGGCGCTCGCCACGCGAATGGGCCAGATGCTCGTGTTGCCCGAGGTGCCGGGAGACGTGGGGCAGGCGTTTGCCGAGGTATGGCGGCTCGCGGTAGCCCATGCGGCGGCCATTGCTCAAGCCTCCCTCGCCCAAGAGCAGAATGCCCTGCTGGCCGCCCAATCGTCCCTCATCCAAGAACGCAAAATCTGGGAAATCGCGATCGCCGAGGCCCAGGAGCTCGCACAGACCGCGGGTCAGGCCCGTGAGGTCGCCGAAACGCGACTGACGGACGTCCAACGTCTCGTGCAGCAACAGGCTGGCCAACTGGCTGAACTCGTGCAGCAACGTGATGGGTTGCAGCTACGGGCGGATCAACTTGCCGAGGCGTTCGACACGCATAAAAACGTCGTGACCGCCGAACGTGAGGGGCAAGCGGCACATGTTCGTGCCGTAGAAGATCGTGCGCATGCGGAAATTGATCGGGCGCGGGAGGAGACCAAAACCCTCCGGGCGGCACTCCACCGGCAGGAACGGGAGGCGTCGACTGTCGCTACGCGACTGGAGAAAGCGTTGATGTCGATTCGGGCGGCAGAGAACCAAGCCGCAGAACAGGGGGCGCGCGCTAAGACCTTGGAGCAGCAACTAACTCGGATGGATGGCCTTCCCGCCGCTCTGCTTGCGGCTCAGCAGGCGTTGAAAGCGAGTACGCAACGGGAACTGATGAGCCAAGCAAAGTTGGATCGCCTTATGGCGAACACGGAGGTCAAGCCGGTGGCCAAGAAACGAAAGTCGCGCGGTGCGTCGGGGGCTGGTTAGGTTTATGGGATACAGAATCTCGGGCAGGGTCAGCCAGCCTCGCTACCCTGTCAGGAAGCCGCGCGTCGGGACTGTAGTTCAAGGGATAGAATCAGCTTGTATAGACACATCCTAAACCGGTCAGGAGCGCGAGAGTGTCGAGAAGCCAACCCCATGATCTGGTAGCTCTGCAGCGTCTTCTCGACCTACTGGACGAAGAGACGCGCAGTGATCTCAAGAGGGTCCCGGGATTCGTTCAATGGTTTGAGCATAAACGGCTACCGGTATTTGATGGCCTGACCGGCCAACAGGTTGTACAGGAAGGGCGTGCGGACGATTTGGCCAGGTATCTGTCCTCGATCACGGGAGGATTTGTTGGCTGATCCGCGGCGAGTTCATTCAGGCACGCCCGATACCGCAGGATAGGAGATCGCAAATCGTGAGGTTTCTTCAAGTTGCCCGAAGTCATTGCGCAGTATCGAGGTTCTTTTCGAGGAAGCTGTCAGCTTTCGTTGCCTCCCGAGAAAAGTGCGCAGCTTAAGCGCCTCTGTTGCGCAGTGTTTCTACCTCTGTTGAGCAATGAAGAGTGCCGATTCCACCCGGTATCTGTCCTCGATCATGGGAGGATTTGTTGGGTGACCCACGGCGAGATGACCACGGATGGGGAACTTTGTCTGCTAGCGTTTTTCGCTGCCGAACTTAGTATGCGCGAATTGCGAAATGTTTCTGCGGTGGTGGCTGAGGTTTGTCTGCCGAAAGCACTTTTTGTGAGCTGCGGCGAGGGCTGCGAGGCCGAAAATCAGGAAGCACGCCAAGATCGGAAATTTCGCATAATGTATATTATGTCAAATTACGAAATTGGCACATTCGATCTTCTCAGCGCATGGCTCTTCCCCTGTCCCTCCGCAGCAAATCTCCATCCTTTGGCGCTGCCATCCTTTTAGATCACGACCGGTTCGAATGATTCGGGACCACGCCGCATAAGCTCGGCGAGCTTTTGCAGTGCCTGTTCCAACCTTGCGCGATCCTTGACGCCGCCGAGAGAGATTCGGATGGCTGTCGCCGGCTCGCTACCGGCGGCGAAGGCGTCGGAGGAAGTCACTGCCAATCCTTCCAGGCGCGCAGCGATGGCCAGTTCTTGCGTAGTCCAGGTGTCAGGAAGCTCGTACCAGATATGGATGCCGCCGGCTGGCCAATGCTGGCTTCCATCGGTCAGGATGTGTTCGGCGAGCTGTTGGCGGGCCCGAGCCTCGGTCCTTACGCCTTCGAGAAGTAGATTGGCCGAGCCGTCATGGATCCACTGCGTTGCGACCGAAGTCATCAGTGGCGTTGACATGAGCGTGGCTGCCCGCAACGCCGCAAGAAAGCGAATTCGTGCGTTGTCATCAGGCGACACTACGTAGGCTGTGCGAAGTCCCGGCGTCAGGCACTTGGACAGCGTGGATATGTAGTGCACGTGGCCGGGCGCCCAATGCGACAGCGAAGGCGGCGCATCCTCTGCCAACCGCCAATAGGGGTCGTCTTCGATAATCTGGATATCGTGTCTGGCAGCAACCCGTGCAATGTCGCGACGGCGATGCTCCGGCATGGTGCGCGCGGTCGGGTTTTGCATGGTGGGATTGAGATAGACCACCTTCGCGCCCTCTTTGCGACAAACCGACTCCAGCGCTTCGGGCGTCATGCCATGGGCATCGCGATCAGCCACCACGATGCGTCGACTCAGTTGGCGCGAAGCCCCCAACAGGCCGGGATAAGTCATCGACTCGGTGACAATGGCGTCGCCAGGTTTGGTCAGCGCAAGGATGAGCGCGGCCAACGCGGCCTGGGCACCCGGACTGGTCACGATGCGCGCCGGATCGACGCGGCCAAGCACCGGAGCGAGCCAGATGGCCCCTGCTTCCCGATCAGCCTTGCTTCCGCCGCCCGGGTGATACGTCATCAGCATGTTGGCGTCTGCGCGGGTCAAGACCTGCGCCACCCCTCGCCTCAGAAGGTCGGCGAAGTCCATCGACGCGGGTGGCGGCGGAATGTTCATGCTCAGGTCGACGATGGGCGTCAGTTCGACCTTCGGCGTGGATATATAGGTTCCAAACGCTCCGCGGGCATGAATCAGGTCCCGTGCGCGCGCCTCCGCATAAGCACGCGTCACTGTGGTGAGGTCGACATGAAGTTGCGCGGCGAGATCTCGCTGAGGCGGCAAACGATCGCCCGGCCTTAGCTGCCCCTCCGCCATCGCGCGCTCGAGGAAGCCGACGATTTGCAGGTAGCGGGGGCCGTGTCCACTCAGGGCTGTCGACCAGTCAACACCGTCCCCTGCCCATTGTATGGATTTTGTCCGCGTCATTTTGCCACCGATGTATGGATATTGTCGGTCACTAGTATGCGCACAACGCTCAGCTAAATCCATGCATCCCGATGCCGCCCCAACGACCCGGATCGGACATGGATCACCCGCCTCATCCAGGTAAGCCACATGCTCAATCTGTTAGTCCGGTATCAGCGGCAGTCGCTGGAGGGCCCGATGGGCGCGACGAGCGCCCGCTGGTCAAGACGGCTTCGGCGTCTGCTCTGCACGGCGCCGGTCGGTTTGCTTGCTGGTTGCCACCTCGCGCTATTCGATCCGAAAGGCGACGTCGGTGTGCAGGAGCGCCACCTCATCGTGCTGTCGCTCGCGTTGATGCTGATGGTGGTCATTCCAGTGATCGCCCTGACGCTGTTTTTCTTCTGGCGCTATCGGGCGTCCAACACTAAAGCGACTTACGCGCCGACATGGGCGCACTCCACGAAGATTGAGATCGTGGTCTGGGGCATCCCTTGCCTGATTGTCGCCTTCCTCGCCGTACTTATCTGGCGCAGCACGCATGTGCTCGACCCCTACCGCCCGCTCGCGTCTGATGTCCCGCCCGTGCGCGTGCAAGTCGTCGCACTCAACTGGAAGTGGCTGTTCATTTATCGGGACTATGGTGTGGCGTCCGTCAATCAACTCGTCATCCCCGCTGGGACGCCGGTCGATTTCGTGCTCACCGCCGACTCGCTCATGAACTCATTTTTCATTCCGCGACTCGGAAGCCAGATCTACGCCATGGCCGGCATGCAGACACAGCTCCATCTGATAGCCGATGCCCCTGGTGTCTATGCCGGCATGTCATCCGCCTATAGCGGCGAAGGTTTCTCGGACATGCGCTTCAACGCCATCGCAACGACGGGCATCGGTTTTCGCCAGTGGATTCAGCGCGCCCGCGGGGCGCCGACAAAGCTCACCCGTGCTGCCTATCGCGTGCTTTCCGAACCCAGCTCGAACCAACCCGCCATGGTTTACGCAGACGCTGACCCGAGCCTGTTTCAGAGCGTCGTCAATCAATACATGCCGAAGCCGAAAACAGACGACATGTCCGCAAAGATGCCGCCCGAACTTCACGGCATGGCGCCGATGGCGCATCCCACCCCGAAACAAGTGAAAGAGTAACCCTCAATGTTAGGAAAGCTCACTCTGGGCGCCATCCCGTTGCACGAGCCCATCATCATGGGAACGCTGGTGGTGGTAGTCCTTGGCGGGATCGCCCTGCTCGGCGCGATCACCTACTTCGGCAAGTGGCGATACTTGTGGACTGAATGGTTCACATCTGTCGATCACAAACGCATCGGCGTGATGTACATCATCCTCGCCCTGATCATGCTGCTTCGCGGATTCGCCGATGCCATCATGATGCGCATACAACAGGCCGTTGCAGCGAATGGCGCCGCCGGCTATCTGCCGCCGCACCACTACGATCAGATCTTCACCGCGCATGGCGTGATCATGATCTTCTTCGTGGCCACACCGCTGATTCTCGGACTGATGAACGTCATCGTCCCGTTGCAGATCGGCGCACGCGATGTGGCGTTTCCGTTTCTCAACCAGTTGAGTTTCTGGTTATCGGTTGTCGGCGCGGTGCTGGTCATGCTGTCGATGTTCGTGGGCGATTTTGCAGCTACCGGCTGGGTTGCCTATCCGCCACTGTCGGAGCTGGGTTATAGCCCAACGGTGGGTGTCGACTACTACATCTGGTCACTGCAGGTATCAGGCCTCGGAACACTCCTGACCGGCGTCAACCTGGTCGTGACGATTCTGCGCATGCGTGCGCCCGGTATGGACCTCATGAAGATGCCGGTGTTCACCTGGACTGCGCTGATCACCAACATGCTGATCATCGCCGTCTTCCCGGTACTGACCGCCACCTTGGCGCTGCTTACCGCCGACCGCTACCTCGGCATGCACTTCTTCACCAACGAACTTGGTGGGAACGCGATGATGTACATCAACCTGATCTGGGTCTGGGGCCACCCTGAGGTCTACATCCTTATCCTGCCCTGCTTCGGTGCGTTCTCCGAGATCATTGCCACGTTCTCCGGCAAGCCGCTTTTCGGCTACAAGTCGATGGTCTATGCGACCTCGTCCATCGGTGTCTTGTCGTTCTTCGTGTGGCTGCACCACTTCTTTACGATGGGGTCCGGTGCGAACGTCAACGCGTTCTTCGGCATCATGACCTCGATCATTTCGATCCCGACCGGCGTCAAGCTGTTCAACTGGCTTTTCACGATGTATCGAGGGCGCATTCGCTACCACTCCTCGACGCTGTGGACGGTCGGCTTCATGGTCACCTTTGCCGTGGGCGGCATGACCGGCGTGTTGCTTGCGGTGCCGGGCGCGGACTTTGTGCTGCATAACAGCCTGTTCCTGGTCGCCCACTTCCACAACGTCATCATTGGCGGTGTGGTTTTTGGCTCACTCGCCGCGATCACCTTCTGGTTCCCCAAGGTATTCGGATTCACCCTGAACGAGTTCTGGGGAAAGGTCTCGTTCTGGTGCTGGCAGATCGGCTTCTATCTCGCCTTCATGCCGCTCTATGTGCTCGGCTTCGACGGCATGACCCGCCGCATGAATCATTACAGCAATCCCGATTGGCATCCGTGGCTCATCGTGGCCCTCTGCGGCGCCGTGCTCATCGGCGCGGGCATTGTCGCCATGGGAGTTCAGTTTGGGGTGAGCATCCGCGATCGTCATTCCCACCGCGACATCACGGGCGACCCCTGGAACGGCCGCAGCCTTGAATGGGCGACGTCATCGCCAGCGCCGCTCTACAACTTCGCCCACATTCCGCAGATTACGTCGCTCGAACAGCACTGGGATGACAAGGTCTCCGGTCGCGCGTACAGCCAACCCGATCAGTACGAGGACATCCATATGCCGCGCAATACGGGCGCCGGCATCATCCTCGCAGGCTTCTCGTTCGTGCTTTGCTTTGGCCTGGTCTGGCATATCTGGCCGTTGGCGGTTGCCTCGCTGATAGGTGCCATCGCGACCTTTATCGTTCGCACCTATGACCGCGATGTGGACTATGTCATCCCGGCTAGCGAAGTCACCCGCATCGAACGCGACCGATACGTGCGGCTGTGGACCACGGTGTCCTCGCCCGACCTGGGCCCCATCCACTTTGAAAAGGCGGCCTGAGCCATGAGTGCTTCCCTGACCTACGACGTGCACGAAGCAGCGGGACACGACAACGCATCCATGACCACGGTCGGGTTCTGGATCTATCTCATGAGCGACTGCCTGATCTTTGCGGTGCTCTTCGCGACGTTCGGTGTCCTTGTCCACAACACAGCAGGAGGTCCGGACGGCAAGGGGCTGTTCGAGCTCCCCTTCGTGCTCGGCGAGACCATGTTGTTGCTGGTTAGCAGTTTCACCTTTGGTGCGGGCATGTTGAGCGCTCAGGCTGGTCGCCAGAAGCAGCTCCTGGCATGGCTCGCTGTCACCTTTGTGCTCGGTCTCGCCTTCATTGCCATGGAGCTGCATGAGTTCACCACGCTCATTCGCGAAGGTGCGGGGCCATCCACGAGCGCGTTTCTGTCGTCGTTCTTCACTTTGGTGGGAACCCATGGCCTGCACGTCACCTGCGGCTTGGTCTGGCTCGTCGTGATGGCTCACCAGGTTGTGCGATTTGGCCTTGACGGCATCGCGATGCGTCGACTGGCGTGCCTGAGCCTGTTCTGGCACTTCCTCGATCTGATCTGGATCTGCGTCTTTACCTTCGTCTATCTGCGCGAGTTCCTATGAAAGCCCCGCTTACGCACTCCGGCATGGAACATGCCGAGCAGCATGCACATGGGAACCTGAAGTCATACGTCGTTGGCTTCGTGCTCTCCCTTGTGCTGACGTTCGCGTCCTTCGGCACCGTGATGACCCCTCTCGTGCCTCACGCCAGTCGACTGGCCAGCATCGTGATCCTCTGCGTAGCTCAACTTTTCGTTCAACTGGTGTATTTCCTGCACATGGGCACCGCCAAAAGCCAGCGCCAGAACACGGCCATCTTCGCCTGCACGACACTACTGATCGTCATCGTCGTAGCCGGGTCGCTATGGGTCATGCACAACGCGAACGTCAATATGATGCCTATGTCGATGTCCATCCAGAGCGCACTGAAGCATCCGTAGTCTTCGCTGGCATGACGAGCCGCACCACCGCAACTACGGATCTTGGCGGTCTTGGCGGCGCCGACGAAGGACAGGTCAATATAGACGTTTGGAGCGCCTCGCCAGCACCCCGGACAGGATTACAATCAAGGAACCCATGCCGGATCTCGGCGTTGAAGGACTCGCAACAGCGAGTCGCACGCTTCCCACTGATTGGAGTGTCGACGATGAATCCCATCTATATCTCGCCCGGCTTACGCACCCCTTTTGTCAAAGCGGGCGGCTCCTTTGCAGGACATGTCGCGCTTGAGCTTTCCGTGCCGGTGGCCAAGGCCATGGCAGATATCGCGGCGCCGGACTTCCTGGTGTGGGGTCAGGTCATTCCGGACGTGATGGTGTCGAACATTGGGCGTGAGCTGGTGTTCGAGGCAGGTCTGAATCCCGACACGCCTGCGTTTTCCACGGTGCTCGCCTGTTCGACCAGTTTCATGGGTGCGATCGAAGCGGCGGGGATGATCGGCAAAGGTGGAACGCATCTCGCCCTGGTCGGTGGCGCGGAGACGATGAGCCACGTGCCGTTGGCGCTCAGCACGGCGGCAGCGGATCGCATCGTGGCCGAGTTCGCCAAGAATCCGCGCGGTGCTGCGGAGATGATCGCTGCGACGACGGCGGCGGATTTCCAGTTGCCAGGCCAGGCGTGGGCCAACAAGCAGAGTGGTCGCTCACAGGGTCAGCACACCGAAGATACCGCGCGGCACTTCGGCATCTCCCGCCAGGCGCAGGACGAACGCGCCCTGCTCAGCCACCGTGCGGCCATCGCGGGCCAGGACGATGGATTCTTCGATGACCTCATCGTGCCTTTCGCTGGTGTCGCGCAGGATGCGATTCCGCGCCGCGATACGTCGCTCGAGCGGCTGTCGACGTTGCGGCCTGCATTCGATCCGGTCGCAGGTACGATCACCGCCGGGAATGCATCGCCGTTGACCGATGGCGCGGCGGGCCTGTGGGTGGCTGATGCCGAAGGCATGAAGAAGCTGGGCCGCGAGCCGGCCGTCCGTTTGCTCGACTGGCAAATCGCGGCAATGGACTTCCGCCACAGTGACGAAGGGATTCTGATGGCGCCGGCGCGTGCGATCCCACGGTTGCTCGCGCAGCATCGACTGAGGTTTTCCGACATTGCGTCCTGGAACATTCACGAAGCGTTTGCGGCGCAGGTTCTCGCCAACATTGCTGCAGCGTCGGATCCGGTTTATCGACGTGAGAAAGCCGGCGTCGATTTCGACCTGGGTGCGTTTGATTGGACACGCGTCAATCCGCATGGCGGATCGTTGTCCATTGGACACCCGTTCGCCGCAACCGGCGCGCGCATATTGAGCCAGGCCGCGAAGGAGTTGCAGGCATGTCCATCGGGTACGTATGGCATCGTGTCGCTATGTGCGGACGGTGGCCAGGGTACCGTGGCCCTGTTGCAACGCGTTTAGTCCTGCACCGAAGGAGCTTGCCCATGTCGTCCCGCAGCTTCGAATTTGCCAGTCCGACGGGTTACCAACTCGTCGGTCGGCTCGAACTACCCGATGCGCCCGTGCGCGGCTGGGCGTTGATGGCGCACTGTTTCACCTGCGGCAAGGACAACCTGGCGGCCGTGCGCATTGGCCGTGCCCTCGCCCGCGCCGGCATCGGCATGCTGCGTTTCGATTTCGCTGGTCTCGGCGCCAGCGGCGGCGATTTTGCCGGCAGCAGTTTTGCTGCCAACGTGCGCGACCTGATTGCGGCCGGCCAGGCGATGAGTGATGCAGGCATGCCACCCGCGCTGCTGATCGGTCACAGCCTCGGCGGCGCGGCGGCACTGGCTGCCGCCGGCGACATGCCACATGTCCGCGCGGTGACGACGATCGCCGCCCCGTTCGACGTGATGCACGTGCTGGCATTGTTTGATCCCGCTTCGCTAGCGGCCATCCAGCAGGATGGCGAAGCGGAGGTCTTGCTGGCGGGTCGCCCGTTCCGCGTAAGCAAGGCCTTCATCGACGATCTGCATAAACACGACCAGGCCGCCCGCATCGCGGCGCTGGATCGCCCGCTGTTGATCATGCATGCACCGCAAGACCATACCGTCGGCATCGATAACGCCAACCGCATCTTCATGGCTGCGGGTTATCCCAAGAGCCTGGTCTCGCTCGACGATGCCGATCATCTGCTGTCGCGTCAGTCCGATGTGGATTGTGCTGCGGCAATGATCATCAGTTGGTCTTCGCGTTACCTGCAACCGGTTCCGGAAACCCGTGCGCAGGGACAGGAAGGCGATGTGGTGGCTGAGGAAACCGGTGCTGGCCGTTATCAGCTGGCGATCCATGCCGGCGGCATCCGCTTTCTTGCCGATGAGCCAGTCAGCGCCGGTGGACTGGGCACCGGTCCGACGCCCTACGACCTTGTTTCCGCCGGACTGGCCGCGTGCACCACGATGACCCTGCGAATGTATGCCGACCACAAAGGGCTGCCAGTGGGTCGCATTCGCACCGCTGTGGGTCACATGCGGCAGAAGGAAGCGGAAATTCCCGACCTGTTCACCCGCACCATTGCCATCGAAGGCCCGCTGGACGGAGCGCAGCGCCAGCGAATGCTGGAGATCGCCGATCGCTGCCCGGTCGATCTCACCCTGCTCTCGGGGTCGCGCGTCGAAACAACGCTGGGCGAACCACCCGCAGCGGCAGAGCCGGTCGAGGCTCATGCTGCCGCGATGGAGCAACTCGTCAGCGGGAATGGGTCGGCGGCGGCTCGGTAGCCCGCCACCCCTGCCCCCTGTTAAAGCACACTTCAGAAAGATCTGCAGCAGTCGACCCGCTTCTATAGCTATGGCGTCATTCGGCCTGGCGCGTCAACACCGGGCGGCCGTCGGCGCCGCGGGCGACGGTGATGTCATAGTGCTTGCCGCGAAAGCTGATGTGCCGAAGCGTCAGCGATTTCCAGGTCGGCGGCAGGACGGGCGCATAGGCTTGGTCGAGTCCCTTGTCGTCGATGCGCAAGCCGGTGAGGCCATACACCATGCTTTGCACGAAACCGGCCGACGTGGCGAGGATGTAGCCAGCGTTGTTGGCAACGGTCTCCGTGCGCACATTGAACGGTGGCTTCAGGAAGCCCACCAGGTTGCGCTGGATCCAGTCACCCGCAGTCTTCGCGTCGCCCAGTTCGGCAGCACCCACGGCAAGCATCACCATCATCATCTCGTTCGGGTCGTCGCCATGAACTTTCAGTTCGTGTAGTTGAAACGCAAAGTCGTTCTTGCGCACCTGCTCCGACATGGGCAGGTCGAGATTCGGATACATCAGCCAGGCGAGCGACGAGCCCATCCAGGTGATCTTGTCGTGCGGCACCGATGCATCGAAATCGAGATGGCGCTGTTCCTTGTCGTCGAACGGGACATACATCTTCGCGGCGATCACAGCCCATTGCGGATCCACCTTGACCCCAACTTTTTGCGCCGCAGCGATGGCAATGGTCAGCGCCTTTTGCGCGGCGGCGTTGGTAAACGAGTCGTTCGGCACATCGTCGTACGCCTCTTCGGGCGACGTGACATGGTGGACCTCGTAGCGATCCGTGTCCTTGTTGTAACTGACTCGGCTCACCCAGAATTGCGCGATCTCGTCGATCACGGGCCAGCCATATTGCTTGAGCCAGGCATCGTCGCCGGTGGCGAGGTAGTACTGCCATTGCGCGATCGCAATGTCGGCATTGACGTGGATCTCGCGAAACACGCCGTACGCAAAGTGCGGCGTGAAGTCCTTGCCGGTCTCCGGATCCGCTTCCCACGGAAACATGGTGCCCTTGACGCCGTACTGGATCGCGCGGTCCCGCGCGGGCTGCATTGTGCGGCTGCGGAACATCACGATCGGTTTGGCACGATCCGGATGCAGCAGGAGCAGCGCGGGAAACACCCAGGAATCACTGTCCCAGAAGGCGTGGCCGGCGTAGTTCGGCGTCAGTGCGCAAGCACCCATCGGCCACGCCGTGCCCTCCGTCGTGTTGGACAGCAGGTAGTACAGGTCTGAATGCACCGCTTGCTGCACTTTCGGATCGCCATCGATGACGATGTCGGACTTCCACAGCTCATGCCAGGCAGTCTGGTGGCTGGCGAGCAGTGCATCGAAACCCGTTTGCCGCGCCTGCTTGGCCAGAGCGAGATCTGCTTTGGCATCACCACCCCAGTTTTGGCGGGACGCGGCGATGTACTTGGTAAAGATATAGGTCCTGCCCTGCTCCACCGTGGCGACCAGATTCAGCGACAGGCGACTGGGACCTTGCTCCAGCTTGACGTCCTTGACCACCAAGCCGGGCGGCAGCCCGATCGCGGCGGCTTCGGCCATGCTCAGTCCCTGCTCGGCTTTCCCGTCGAGCCACAGCGTCAGCTCCCTGGCATTGCCATCGCTGGAAACGGTACGGGTGACACCGTGATACCAGACCGCAGCGCGGTCAGGCGTCGGTATCGGCTTGTTGTCCAGGTTCTGCCCGCTGGCGATTACCGCGGCGATCATCTCGTCGCCGGTCATCTTGCCGATCGGAAAGCGCGGCTGATGCTCCGACCATAGCCGGATGGGAAACGTCAGCTGGATGTCGCCGCTGAATTGTGGCGTGATCGATATCTGCGTCGCGGCGAGATGACTCGCGGCCTGACTGACGAAGGTGATGACCTTGATGTCGGTCGACTTGTTTGCATACACAAAGCGATAGTTGGTCGATAGCGTGCCATCGTGCATGTTCAGCGTCTGGGTGTAGCCGGTAAAGATGTTTGGACTCAGACGCGTCGAATTGAGCCAGCCACCGCCGGGGTTGTAGTCGATCTCGCTCCAGCCGGGAATCGCGGCGGGGCGTGCAATATCGTCCTTCGCGTAGTCCATGAAGGCGACCATGTAGCCGGGACTCGGTTCGGTGCCCCGGGGCGAGGTCATCGTCGAGAAATAGCCGTTGGCGAGATAGCCGGGAAAGTAGGCGTCGAAATTCTGCGACGTCGCCGTAAGCAGGAAGCTGGGATCGGTCGCGCCAGTGGCAGGCGCAGCGACGACCGCCGCGATCAGAAACAGGCCAGCGAGACTCAGGTTACCGAACTTCATGATTGCTCCATCGTTTGATGCCGTGCCTGGCCAGTGCTGCATCGGCAAATGCAAGCACGCCATGCGAATCAGGGAATGAACGCGGGTTGCCGTGGCCGCAACGGGGTCTACTTCGTGGCGAGGCCGACCGCGACCGGTGTGGTCACTCCCGCTCGATCGGTTTCGCGCTTGAAGAAGAACAGCGTGACCAGCACCAGCGCCATCGGCACCAGTGAAAAATAGAACGCGTGGATGCCACCGAAACCGGCGAAAACTCGTGCGGTGATGTACGAGCCAAGCGTACCGCCGAGTGCGGAGAACACCACGATCAGACCGGTCATCGCCGCATGCATCGGCTTGGGCAGCGAGCTGAGCGCCACCGAATTGATCACCGGGTAGATCGGCGCCATCAGCAGCCCGATCAGCGGAATCAGATAGGCCGCGGTCGGTGCATTGAACCACCCGACATCAGGCCGCGCCACCACGTCCTGTGCCAGCGGCAATACCAGGATCACCAGCGCCCCCATCGCAACGACGCAGACATTGAGCAACACGTACCACGGCACACGCTTGAGCAAGAAGCCGGCACCGATGCGCCCCAGTGCCGTCATGCCGGCGAGGATGCTGGCGAACTGGATGCTCATGGTGTTCGGCAGTTTCAGAATTTCATTGTTGAAGGTCGGCAACCAGGTGCCGAAGCTCTGCTCGATCAGCACATAGAGGAAGGCCGATGCGAGGAAGACGTAAACCAGTGGCAGCAGGAACAACCTGAGCATTTCACGGAGCGAGCCGATGAAGCTGTTGGTCTCCTTCGAATGCGCGGCACTCTCATCCAGCTTGCTCGTAGCGAGCAATACAATGATCGCCGCACATATACCCGCCAACAGCCAGTAGACGTTAAACCACACTGGGTTGGCCGGGTGCGCGGGATCGACGTAGGCACTGAAGATCCAGTTGCCGGCGAGCACGCCGACCATGAACAACCCCTCGATCGTATTGGTCAGCCGCGAATGCGCGGTCTTGTCAGCGGTGAGCAAACCAATCGAGGAATACACACCGACCTTGGCCAGCGCAAAGGAAATGCCCACGCAGGCGAACAGCAACCGCGTGGTCAGAAATGTGGGGTAGATCGGCATCAGCAAGCAGGCGCTGCCAACGATCGCCAGGGCCAGCATCATCGAGCGTCGATAGCCGAGCAATGGCAGGAACGAGGCGACCACGAACGAAGTGAAAGCGATCGACAGGTCTTTGTAGCGCTCCAGCGAACTGGCTTCGGGCTTGTCGATGCCGAAGGTGGCCATCGATTGCAGGATCACCGTGCCGACACTGTTCAGCAGAATTGCGAAGATCATGTAGATCAACGCCAGCGCGACAATCATGCGAATTCGGTTCATGGACTACGGTTCATCCTGAATCTTTCGGGATCGCCACGCAGATGGTCATGCAGGCAATGCACCGGACGCTGCGCAATAGTCACCGGCACACGGCACCGGGGAAAGTGGCAGGCGGGTTGAGGGCCCCGCCTGCCGGGGTGCCACGGGTGAAAAAGGTCGGCCCGGATCGTCATCATGATGACTCGAGGCGTGGGTTGCATCTTAGAAGTTGTACTTCACCTGGAAATTGACTTCGCGGCCTTCGATCGAGCGGGCAAGAATCACACCGTTGCCGCTCGCGAAACCGAACAAGCGGGAATTGCCTTCCGTGACGCCAATCTGATTGGTCAGGTTGGTGCCTTGCAGGCTGAGCGACCAGTTCTGACCGATATCCGCGTTGACCCCGAAACTGAGGTCGTAGTAGTTACCCAACGGCTGCTGTTCGATCAGATCGCCGTAACGGTTTCCCACGTACTCGTAAGTGAGCCAGAACTTCAGGTCACCCCAGCTCGTTGGCAGGTCGTAGGCAGGGGTCAGGTGAGCCTGGTACTTCGGCTGCCGCTGCAATTGCATGCCATTGATACTCGTGCATTGATTGCTGCCGTCCTGGGCAACATACGCGACGCAAGCGTTGTAGTGCGTGTAGTGGCCATCCATATAGTCGCCGGACAACGCGACCGTGAAGTTGTCGAATGGCTTGATGACCGTCTGCAGGTTGATACCTTTGGTATCCGAGTCGTAGACGAACGTCTGCTGGCCCGCGTCGGTCGTGATCGTATACGGCACACCGTAGAACAACCGGTGATAGCCACTGACACTGGCATAGATCCAGTCAGCCTGATACTTGAAGCCAAGCTCCATGTTGTGGATTTTCTGTACCGGCGTGCTCGGAAGACCGCGTAGATCGTCGAGGCCCGGGAAGTGGATGCCGTCATTCACGCGCACGTACGCGCTCATGTGGTCGTTGAATTCGTAGTTGGCACCAATGGTCCATGATGGAGCCGTCTTCGAATACGCGATGCGCGTAGAGCCACTCGTCAGGTAAGTCGAGCCGTTGTTGTACAAGGTAAGTGGGTTGGCATCCAGGTCACCCGTGGCGGTGTTCTGGATATTGCCGCTAGCTTCCTGATGCTCTACGCGCACACCAGCATCGAATAACCATTGGTCAAGTTTCCAGGAGTCAGCGAGGAAGAACGCCGTGTTCGTTGCGTTCCATGCTTCGTAGACCGCGGTGGACGGTCCGCTGGCAAAACCCTGCGGACTGGTCAGGTTATAGGTATTGACGCCATTGCTCAGATTGACCGCGATCGGATTCGGATTGTTCTTGGCCTGCAGCAACATGTTGTTGCCGAGGGCCCAGGTGTCGTGGTCGGAGTAGACGGCCGTGTAATTGCCGAACGTCAACGTATTACCCTCGAACAACTCTTTGCTCAGGTGGAATTCATTGCTGACCGCACTGATGTTCTTGTGAACGTACCAGAGGCCCTGTGTGGTGACGTTCTCATTCATGTTCGCCGCGCCGCCATTCGCATAGTTGGCGGTAGCGATCAGGCCTGCAGGAAGATTGTCAGCCGTCTCTGCGCTGGAAATGTAGCTGCCCAACGTGGACGGATTCGCACCGGTGCTGAAGAACGAAATCGTGTTCATCTGCCCACCGGTCAAATTGAATTTGTCCGAGAGCGACCAGCCACTACCGAAATCGAGATCCAGATTGCCACCCACCATATGCACGTCGGCACCGCGGCCCTTGGCCAGGTTGACAGGAATTCCGCCAGGCGTGCAGCCCGCCGTGTTGCACGGGGTTGTCTGGAGGGTTTCGTATTGATCCGCCTTGCTGCCGAAGGTGCCGGTCAGCGGGCTGAAGCCCGGGTAGTCAGAGAAGCTGCCCGAACTCGGGTTGAGAATCGGCGTATCAGTGACGAACTGGTTGTGATCCTTCAGATCGCGCGCATAGAACATCAGCGTACCGTTGTCGAAATCGTGTGACAGCGTTGCGGTCAATGAGCCACCGTTGTCAGCGGTGAACTGCGGATCGCGTACGCCATCGGATTTGCGCCAGAAGCCACCGATGCTGCCGAACCATCCATCGGCAATCTTGAAACCGAAAAAGCCGTCCAGGCGCTCCATGCCCTCCGAGCCGTAGGTCAGACCAATGTCGCCCGATGGCACGTCGGTGCCTTGCTTGAGGATGAAGTTCGCGGTCAGGCCAGGCTGGCCGCTGCCGTACAACACCGAGGGACCGCCCTGCACCGCTTCGAGGCGCTCGATGGTGTCGTCGAGACGGAACATCGAGGAATTGTCCATGAACGACAGCGTCGACATCGGGTAGATCGGTGAACCATTGAGCTGGAACGAGACATACGGGGCATCACCGCCGCCTGGGAAGCCGGCGACTTCGATATTCGCGCCGGTCTGACCACCGGAAGATTCTGGAAAGACACCGGGCGAGATCTTCAGGAGGTCGGCCACGCTCTTGGGATTCGCTTCCTTGATCTGCTGGGCTGTGGCCGTCGTGATCGAGTAGCTCGCGTCGATCTTCTTCAGGCCGCCGTTGGCCGTACCGGTGACGACCACCTGCTGCAGCGTTTGCGCGTTCTTCGCACTGGCAGCCTGCTGCGCATTATTTTGTGCTG
>JBAPPP010000062.1:0-1745 GCA_049280175.1 Rhodanobacter sp. | reverse complement strand
GACCGGCACCTCGCCATCCACGCGCTCGATCAGCGCCATCGCGCCACCGCGCTTCACGGCAATCGTTTCCACCACCGGCAGCCCGAGTCGGCGCTGCAATTCAGGCACGTCGATCTCGATGCCGCGTCGATGCGCGGCATCCATCATGTTCAACGCCAGTACCACCGGCCGGCCGAGACGTTTGACCTCCAGCACAAAGCGCAGGTGCAGTCGCAGATTGGTCGCATCGGCGACGCAGACGATCAGATCCGGCGCTGCCTCGCCCGGATAGTTGCCTTCCAGCACGTCGCGGGTGATCTGCTCGTCCGGACTGTTCGCATCGAAACTGTAAGTGCCCGGCAGGTCGAGTATCTGCAGCATGCGCCCGGACGGTGCCGTAAAGCGGCCCTCCTTGCGCTCGATGGTCACGCCGGCGTAGTTCGCGACCTTCTGCCGGCCACCGGTCAGCAGGTTGAACAGCGCCGTCTTGCCGCAGTTCGGGTTGCCGACCAGCGCGATCCGCAGCGTAGACGCGCTCATGCCGCTTCCTGCCGCACGGTGACGCGATGCGCTTCGCTACGGCGTAGCGCGAAACGCGTCGAGCCAATCTGGATCAGCAGCGGATCGGCGCCCAACGGCCCGATCGCGACCACCCGCACGGGTTCGCCATCGACGAACCCCAGGTCGCGCAAACGCTGCGCAATAGGGTCCGCCGCGTGCGCGTCGTGCACGCGATCGACCACGGCGGGAGCACCTTTGGGCAAGTCCGACAAACGCACGGGCACTACTCAAATAAGAATTGTTCGCATTGTAACCCTTTATACATACCGCTGCACTTGTCCGGACACCTGCGCAAGAGGCTGCGTTTATGATGGTTCTCTTTGCGGGGATGACCGATGACCGATTCCGTCCTGTACGAACACCGCGGCAGCACTGCCTGGCTCACGTTGAACCGCCCGCAAGTGCACAACGCGTTTGACGACGGCCTGATTGCCGAGCTCACCCACGCGCTCGAACAGGTCGATGCCGATCCCGCCGTGCGCACCGTGGTACTGACCGGCAACGGCAGCTGCTTCTCCGCCGGCGCCGACCTGAACTGGATGCGCAGCATGGCTGGCGCCAGCGAACAGGAGAACCGCGACGATTCGCTGCGACTGGCGCGCCTGATGCGCACCCTGCAGTTCCTCTCCAAACCCTGCATCGCCCGCGTCAACGGCGCCGCCTACGGTGGTGGCGTCGGGCTGGTCGCCTGCTGCGATATCGCGATCGGCATCGATACCGCGAAGTTCGCGCTGTCGGAAGTGAAACTGGGCCTGGTGCCGGCAGTCATCTCGCCTTATGTCATCGCCGCGATCGGCCTGCGCGAGGCGCGCCGGCTGTTCATCACTGGCGAAGTCTTCGACGCCGTCACTGCGGCTCGCATCGGCCTGCTGCATGCGGCCGTGCCCGCCACTGAACTGGACGAAGCGATCGAGCGCCAGCTGTACCTGCTGGCGAAGGCCGGCCCGAACGCCCAACGCGAAGCGAAGCAATTGGCACTGCGCATCGGCGGCAGCGATCCCGAGCAAGCCGAGCGCATCGATGCAGCGAACGCACAGCTGATCTCCCGTCTGCGCGTATCCGAAGAAGGTCAGCACGGCCTCAGCGCATTTCTCGACAAGCGTGCGCCGCGCTGGGTCGGGGCGACTGAGCGTCAAGCGTGACCTTGCCACGCTGCGCCCCCTCCCCTGCTTGCAGGGGAGGGTTGGGGTGGGGTCGCTCTTAGC
>JBAPPP010000061.1:0-3529 GCA_049280175.1 Rhodanobacter sp. | reverse complement strand
ATGGCATCCGACACCTGATCCAGGATGCCGGCGCCGGCTACGCGATTGCCCAGTTCGTGCGTTCCAGCTGGTTGTCGGTGATTGGCAGCATCGTGCTGACGCTGCTGGTCTGGGCCTATGTGCTGACGACCGGAGGTGCGGCATGAGCGCGAAGGACATGTCCTTGAAAGACCAGCGTAATCCGCTCAAGGTCGCCCGTGGCCTGGGCTCGTCCCAGTCCGGCGTGGGCCACTGGTGGGCGCAGCGGATGACTGCCGCCGCGCTGGTTCTGCTGGGCGTCTGGTTTGTGGTCACCGTGTTGTGCCTGCTGCATGCCGATTACGCCTCGGCGCGTGCTGCTGTGGCCAAGCCTTGGAACGCGCTGTTGCTGATCGCGTTCGTGCTCAGCATGTTCTGGCATGCCGTGCTCGGTTTGCAGGTGGTGGTTGAAGATTACGTGCATACCCGCTGGAAGGAAGTGCTCCTGCTGGTGGCGATCAAGTTCCTCGCGGTGCTGGGCGCGCTGGCGAGCGTGCTGGCCGTGCTGCGCATTGCGCTGACTCCATAAGACGCGAGGATAAGGTTTCATGGAAAGCTACAAGATCCAGCAACACAACTATGACGTGATCGTGGTCGGCGCCGGTGGCGCGGGTTTGCGCGCGACGTTCGGTCTGGCCGAGAAGGGCCTCAAGGCAGCCTGCATCACCAAGGTGTTTCCGACCCGCTCGCACACCGTGGCGGCGCAGGGTGGCATTTCTGCTGCGCTCGGCAACATGGGCGAAGACGATTGGCGCTTCCACTTCTACGACACCGTGAAGGGTTCCGACTGGCTCGGCGATCAAGACGCGATCGAGTACATGTGCCGCGAGGCGATCCCTTCGATCATCGAGCTGGAACATTACGGCGTGCCGTTCTCGCGCACCGATGAAGGCAAGATCTACCAGCGCCCGTTCGGCGGCATGACCACCCATTACGGCAAGGGCACCGCGCAGCGTACCTGCGCCGCGGCGGACCGCACCGGCCACGCGATCCTGCACACGCTGTATCAGCAGGCGCTCGCGCATGACGCCACATTCTTCATCGAATACTTCGCTATTGATTTGATCTTCGACGCCGAAGGCGTTTGCCGTGGCGTGCTTGCGCTCGACATGAATGAAGGCACCCTGCATTTCTTCCGCGGTCATGCGGTGGTGATGGCGACTGGCGGTTACGGTCGCGCGTACTTCAGTGCCACCTCGGCGCATACCTGCACCGGCGACGGTGGCGGCATGGTGCTGCGCGCGGGTCTCGCGCTGCAGGATATGGAGTTCGTTCAGTTCCATCCGACCGGCATCTACGGTGCCGGCTGCCTGATCACCGAAGGCGTGCGCGGTGAGGGTGGTTACCTGACCAACTCGAACGGCGAGCGCTTCATGGAGCGCTACGCACCGAACGCGAAGGACCTCGCTTCGCGCGATGTGGTCAGCCGTGCGATGACGATGGAGATCCGTGAAGGCCGCGGTGTCGGCGAGCATAAGGACCACATCTACATCAACCTGATGCATCTTGGCGCCGACGTGATTCATGAGCGCCTGCCGGGCATCGCCGAGTCGGCGCGCATCTTCGCCGGCGTAGACGTTACCAAAGAACCCATTCCGGTCATCCCGACCGTGCACTACAACATGGGCGGCATCCCGACCAACTACCACGGCGAAGTCGTGCAGAAGCGGGGCGACGACGTCGATGCGATCGTGCCGGGCCTGTTCGCGATCGGCGAAGCGGCTTGTGTGTCGGTGCATGGCGCGAATCGTCTCGGCTCCAACTCGCTGCTCGATCTGGTGGTGTTCGGTCGCGCGGTGGCGCATCGCTGCGCCGAACTGATCAAGCCGGAGACGGCGCATGAGGATCTGCCTGCCAATGTGCTCGACAAGGCGCTGGCCCGTTTCGACGGCCTGCGCAATGCGAACGGCAGCAAGCCGACTGCGCAGATCCGGTTGGAGATGCAGAGGATCATGCAGAGCGATGCGGCGGTGTTCCGCACCGGCACCACGCTGAAGGAGGGTTCCGAGAAGATCTCCGCCGTGCGCGATTCGTTCAAGGACGTGCACGTCAGCGACCGTTCGATGGTGTGGAACTCCGACCTGATCGAAACGCTCGAACTGGCGAACCTGCTGGATCAGGCAGTCGCCACGATGCACTCGGCCGAACAGCGTCCAGAGAGCCGTGGCGGTCATGCGCGCGAGGACTTCCCCGAGCGTGATGATGTCCACTGGCAGAAGCACACGCTCGTGAAGGTGGACGAGGCCGGCAAGACCAGCTTCGACTTCCGTCCGGTGCATATGTACACCCTGACCGACGAGGTCAAGGTGGTGCCGCCGGCGAAGCGCGTTTACTGATCTTGCGGAAGTGGCGCTTGCCACACATTGCATCACATCATGGTTGTGCGGTCGGGGCGAAAGCCCCTCCTACCGAAGATTGAAGGGTTCAGGACATGGCAGAGTTTTCGCTACCGAAAAATTCAAAGATCCAGCCGGGCAAGCATTTTCCCGCCAAGGATGCCAAGAAGCCGCGCACCTTCCGCGTCTATCGCTGGTCGCCGGATGACGGCCAGAATCCGCGCATCGATACTTACGAGGTCGATCTGGCGGCATGCGGTCCGATGGTTCTGGACGCGCTGCTGAAGATCAAGAACGAGATCGACCCCACGCTGACGCTGCGTCGATCCTGCCGCGAGGGCATCTGCGGTTCGTGCGCGATGAATATCGACGGCACCAACACGCTCGCCTGCACCCGTGCGATCGAGGAGTGTGCCTCCGGTGACGTGAAGATCTATCCGCTGCCGCACATGCAGGTGGTGAAGGATCTGGTACCTGATCTGACCCACTTCTACGCCCAGTTCGCCTCGATCAAGCCGTGGCTGCGCACGCAAAGCCCGGCACCGGATCGCGAGCGTCTGCAGTCGCCGGAAGAGCGCAAGAAGCTCGACGGGCTGTACGAATGCATCCTGTGCGCATGCTGCTCGACCAGCTGTCCCAGCTACTGGTGGAACGGTGAAAAGTATCTTGGCCCGGCGATCCTGCTGCAGGCGTATCGCTGGATCGTCGACAGTCGCGACGAGGCCACTGGCGAGCGGCTGGACGATCTGGAAGATCCGTTCAAGCTGTATCGCTGCCACACCATCATGAACTGCACGCGTACTTGCCCGAAAGGCCTGAACCCGGCCAAGGCGATCGCCGAGATCAAGAAGCTGATGGTGGAACGGCGCGGCTGACGCATAAAAGCTCGTCGCCACTACGTGGCGACACCGCATAACCTCTCCCCTCGGGGAGAGGGCAGGGTGAGGGGCGGGTGCTCGCGGGAGAGTGCCTCAGGTATCCCGCCAGGACGTTGGGCATCGCTGAGCCCACCCCAACCAACGCAAGCTGCCAGCGACGTGTGGGCGCCTTTCGTGTGCCGTTTTAGGTTGGGGTGAGCGAAGCGATACCCAACAAGTGCCTCAGGTATCCCGCCAAGAGGTTGGGCATCGCTTCGCTCACCCCAAACCAACGCGAGTTGCCAGCGACCTGTGGAG
>JBAPPP010000060.1:0-13498 GCA_049280175.1 Rhodanobacter sp. | reverse complement strand
ACTAGATCCTGAAAAGCCGACTCTTCGCCATGCATCCCCTTGGCGGACGACTGCCGCCAAGGGGATGGTTCGAGCTTTTCAATACATCATGGTGCGTGGATCAATCGATTACGGCAGATGGACAAACTTCTTCCACGCTGCAAGCAGGTTGTTGGCATTGACCGTGCCCAGGCCGTTCGCAAAATTCCAACCTGGCTGCGCAGCAAATGCCGATGTGGTGTTGTTGTATGTCGATGTGCTTTGTGAGGTCAGTCCCACCAAGGTGGGTCCAAAGCCGTCCTCGAAGTTCGGCACCGTTGCGTAGAAGAAGCAATCCGGAGTGATCTCGTCGAACTCCGCAACTTGGACGCATCCGGCAGAGTTGCCGCCGCTTCTGATGTTGTGGAACACGCATGCGGAGGTTCCTTTCGGGCCGTTGTCCGCGTTGCAGGCTGCCAGCGAGCTACGGAATTCCTTGGTCGCCAATGCATACAGCGTCGGTGCGGCGTTGCCCTGATTCGCCGAGAGGCCCGCACTATGCAGCCCTTGGTCGATCAGCGCTTGCACACCGGCGAACATCGGCGAGGACAGCGATGTGCCGGCCACCAGCTCCACCGGGGAAGTGAAGTTGGGCGTGCAGGGATAGGCGCCAGTGCACAAGATGACCCATGAAACGCCGCCATACGAACCGCCGAACAGCGAGATATCCGGCAGGTCACGCGACTGGTCTTTAGCCGCTCCAAGAACTTGCCGCTGCCAGGCTGGTTTCGGATCGACCGAAGACGGGCCGCCACTGCCACCTTCCGAGCCGATGGTGAAGCCGAACGGGTCCGATTTGAGCTGCTTCTTGCAGAACTGCAGCGCCGTCGCGAAGCCCATGGATTTGGCCGCCAGCGTGTTTCCGCAGGACGTGTTCCAGGTGAGTTCCGGCACATAAGACAGTGCCGTGCCATACAGCGAATTGGGCGTGCTTCTGAAGTATGTCGAAGTTGTGCCATCGAGAATATCGGCGGTGTCTGTGCCGCCGACGCCCGTGTCATTCGGCGAGGTGGCAAACGAGTTGGCGTCGATGCCGTAGCCGTTGATGATGTTACCGTTGAAGCTCGGATTCGAGCCGGAATCGCCGGTGGAAACGAAGACCGAGATACCTTCGGCATCTGCCTGTGCCCACATCAGGTCGATCGCGGTCTTGCTGGCGCTGTCGGTAAAGCCCTCGCCGAAGCCATAACTCGCGCTGATCACGTTCGGTCGCGAGCTGCCGTTGATCAGGTTGTCTGCTGCCGTAAAGACGCCGCCGAAGAAGTTCGAAGTGTCGGAGTCATCGCAGGTTGCGACCCAGATATGGGCGCTCGGGGCCATCGCCGTGGACCACTCTGCATCCAGCACGGTTTCGATACTTTCTCCGCCGGGACTGGCGCCACCCGGATCCGTGCAATTGCCTGTGCTCGGCGTCAATTGAGGCTGGAACTGATTGAACGTGCCGCCGTAGCCGCCCAGGCTGAACTGGGTAACGAAGTTGGGCCAGTCCGAAACATCCATGTCCTGATCCTCGACCACCGCAATGGTGATACCGGTGCCGGTCAGGCCGCTGCTGTACAAGGACGTGGTGTTGTAGATCACGTTCATGTCGTTAGGCACGAAGCCGCGCAGTGCGCCGCCGTTGAAGACCACCGCCGGTTTGGTGGCGGAAGCAGCGCTGGATGCTGACGTTTGTTTGGCCTTGAAGTTATGTTTGGCAGCATCGAACTGCGCCACCTGCGGCGGCACGTGCATGGGTTGCGGCCGGAAGTCGTTGAGGCCCGCGACACCCACCACCACACTGCGCAGCGCCGATGGGACGCTGATGTCGCTGGCATTGGCGATGTGGCTGACTTTATTGATCGTGTAATGGTTTTCCTGCGTGTGGAACGCCTGGCGGACTTGGCCTGCCGTACCGCTGAAGTCGATCTGCATCTTGTTCGGGTACACGCCGTTGACGGTGAAGCCCTGCGACGTCAGCCACGATTTCACAGCGGCGATGTCGGCATCGGCAATACCAAAGCTTTCGCCAAATTGAGCGGGTGTCACCCACTGCTGGAACTTGGACGAGGCGGGATCGTGTTGTGCGGTGATCAATGACTCAAGCGCCGATGTGCGCAGTGCGCTGCGCTGGAGAATGAGCTGCATGTGATTCATGCGCATCGAGTCGGGCACGCTGGCCGTCGGCTTCGCCGAGCCGATAAACTTGAGATGGCTGTTTCCAACGATCGACACGGCGCCGTTGTTGACGGCTTGCGTCACGCGCGGCATCTCGGCGGTGTTGAGGTCGGCCGTGGCCGATGCTGCTTGAGCCAGGACGGTTGCGGGCAGCGTTGCGAGTGCTGCGGCAATCGAGACGTAGATCAACGGATGTTTGTTTGTCATGACCTTGCTCCCAATACTTGAACGTATAAGCGAGGCCCCCTGTTTACTTTGTTGGTTGGTTGTCACCGTTGCTGGTCGTAGTCACCTCCGTTGAATGTCGTAGTCGTTGATTAGGATTCGAGAAGATTGATCATGGCGTAGGCCCACTACACTCTCTTTGGCACATCCCCGGGCACCACGAACCATCAGACCCCACGCCATGCCGGCTGGATGGTTTCAGCGAAGCCAGGGCTTCGACTGTGATGACCTTGATTGACTCCCGCTGCTGCCTGGCTGAGCGCCTAGGCAGTGAGCCATCGTGCTCCCGATTTGCCCGTGTCGTCCAGTACTTGAGTCGCGACGAAAGAAAAGCGGGCAATCCACTCGTCCCCAGGTAGCCCGACAGGCGACTCGCCTGGCCTGAAAGGTTGTCGGATCGAGCTTCCGGATGACTCGATCGGCGCAACTGAGAGCGACGCGTCGGTCACGCTGCATTTAGCGTGCCGAGAACTACCTGTCGCCATGCATCCCCTTGGCGGGCGACTCCCGCCAAGGGGATGGTTCCAGCTTTTCAATCCATCATGCTGCGTGGATCAGTCCTCAATGGACGTGGACAAACTTCTTCCATGCGGCAAGCAGGTTGTTGGCATTGACTGAACCCAGACCGTTGGCAAAGCTCCAGCCTGGCTGTGCAGCAAACGCCGCGGTGTTGTTGTTGTACTTCGACGTGCTGGTCGAGGTCAGCCCTACCAGGGTAGCGCCATAGAACTCCTCGTAGTTCGCGATCGTTCCGTAGAAGTAACAGTTCGGAGTGACGTCACCGAATGCCTGGATCTGTATGCATTGAGTGGAGTTGCCACCGCTGGTGATGTTGTGGAATACGCACTTGGCGGTTCCCTTGGCACCGTTGTCGGCGTTGCAGGTCGACAGCGTGGAAGGCGCGCCACCCCCTGCTCCGCCGAATTCCTGAGCTGCAAGCGCATACAGCGTCGGCGCGGCGTTGCCCTGGTTCGGCGACAGGCCGGAACTGGCCAGGCCCTGATCGATCAACGCCTGGACACCGGCGAACATCGGCGAGGACAGCGATGTACCGGCCTCCAACACCACGGGGGTCGTGAAGCCAGGTGCGCAGGGATAAGCGCCGGTGCACAGGATCACCCATGAATACCCGCCATAAGAGCCACCGAACAGCGAGACATCCGGCAAGTCACGCGACTGGTCTTTCGCTGCACCATGAACCTGTCGTTGCCACGCCGGTTTCGCGTCGACCGCAGACGGACCGCCACTGCCGCTTTCCGAAGTGACGTAAAAGCCGTACGGGTCATAGATAAGCGCGTTCTTGCAAAACTTCAGCGCGGTCGTGTTGACCAGCTGTTGGGCCGCCAACGAGTTTCCGCAAGAGGTATTCCAGGTGAGTTCCGGTACGTAGGACAGTGCCGTGCCATACACCGCATTGGGCGTGCTGCTGAAGTACTTCTTGGTGGTCCCGTCAAGAATGTCGGCAGTGTCGGATCCGCCGACGGCGGTGTCATGGGGCGAGGTGGCGAACGAGTTGGCGTCAATGCCGTAATTCTCGATAACGGAGCCATTGAAGCTGGGGTTGGAACCGGAATCGCCGGTGGAAATGAATACCGAGATGCCTTCCGCATCCGCCTGTGCCCACATCAGGTCAATCGCGGTCTTGCTTGCGGTGTCGGTAAAGCCCTCGCCGTAGCCATAGCTCGCGCTGATGACGTTCGGGCGCGAGCTGCCGTTGATCAGGTTGTCTGCCGCCATGAAGACGCCACCGAAGAAGTTCGTGGTGTCGGAATCACTGCAGGTGGCAACCCAGATATTCGCACCCGGCGCCATCGCCGTGGACCACTCTGCATCCAGTACAGTCTCGATACTTTCCCCGAATGGGTCGTTGCCGCCTGGGTCGTTGCAATTGCTCGTGCTCGGCGTCAATTGAGGCTGAAACTGCTTGAACGTGCCACCGTAACCGCCCAGGTTGAACTGGCTGACGAAGTTGGGCCAGTCATCGGTATCCATGTCCTGATCTTCAACCACCGCAATGTTGATGCCCGTGCCGGTGAGGCCGCTGTTGTACAGCGCGGTGGTGTTGTAGATCACATTCATGTCGTACGGTACGAAGCCGCGCGCACCGTTGGTAAAGGCCAGCGCCATCGGGTTGGCGGCGGAGTTGGAACTGGAAATGGCATTCGAAGTGGCGCCGGTCTTGGACGCTGTCGCCGTCTGCTTCAGCTTGAAGTTGTGCTTGGACGCGTCGAACTGCCCCACCTGCGGAGCTACGTGCAATGGCTGCGGCCGGAAGTCATTGAGGCCCGCTACACCCACCACCACACCGTGCAGCGCCGACGGGACGCTGATGTCGCTGGCATTGGCGATATGGCTGGTCTTATTGACGGTGTAATGGTTCTCCTGCGTGTGGAACGCCTGGCGAACCTGGCCCGCGGTGCCGCTGAAATCGATCTGCATCTTGTTCGGGTACACACCGTTGACGGTGAAACCCTGTGAAGTCAGCCACGATTTCGCCGCGGCAATATCGGCATCGGCAACGCCAAAGGTTTTGCCGAATTCCTCCGGCGTCACCCACTGATGAAACTTGGACGAGGAAGGGTCGTGCTGCGCAGCGATCAACGACTCCAGTGCCGCTGAACGCAATGCGCTGCGCTGGAGAATAAGCTGCATGTGATTCATGGGCATCGAGTCGGCCACGCTGCCCGTCGGCTTCGTCGAGCCGATGAACTTCAGGTGGCTGCTTACAACGGTCGACACGACTTTGTTGTCGACGGTTTGCGTGACGCGCGGCATTTCCCCGGTGTTGAGATCTGCGGTGGCAGATTGCTGCGACGTTGCCGCTTGAGCGAGTAACGCTGCGGGCAGCGTTGCGAGTGCTGCGGCAATCGATACATAGATCAACAGATGCTTATTTTTCATGACCAAGCTCCCAATGTTTCGAGATGAAAAAGCGAGGCCCCCTGTGCGTTTTTGGACGGTTGTCGCGGTTACTTTGTCGTGGTCACCTCCATGGACTGCCGTGATAGCCGGTACGGAACGAAACGACGAATCAACTTATTGCGTCATCGCACTTTTCTGCTGGTCCCCCACCGTCGGACACCAAAAGGGTGCCGGCTGGCTGCTTGGTTCCAGCATGAAATGACGCTATTGAACCCCACGGCTGCCCGGCTGAGCAGCAAGGCAGAAAACCATCGTGCTCCCGATTCGCCCATGTCGTCCAGTCCCGGGAACATCATCACAAAAGGCTGACGACATATTCGTTGCGAGTGTCACAACGGAGATCATCCGCCGGCCCGAAAGGCAGTTCTCACGAATGGGCTATGCAGGCCGCGCCCTCCTTGTCTTCACTGCGGTACGCGCCACGTTTCAGGGGCGAAATACTGGCGGCGTCGATTTCTTGCGAAAAGCGCGATTTTTCGCAATCTGCCGCAGGTTATTACGCCCGTTGCGCGAGGCCTGATGATCTTCAAGAATGCGGCTCCCGCGAGCATGGGGCCGCGGGGGCATGTAAGCAAAATCATCGAACAGGGAAGCTTTAATGAGTAAGCGATTTCAGATAACCGCCATTGCCGTCGCTCTGGCGGTAGCTTCGGGCAGTTCGTTTGCCGATGAATCGGGCGCGTTTTTCATCAATGGAAATTTGGGGCAGTCGAGCTACAACAGCGGTACGGTGACCAGCAATCACGCTTTCGGCACCACCGTGCGTGGTGGGTACAGCTGGTATAGCGAAGCGTGGGATTTCGGTGTTGAAGCCGGTTACGCGGATCTGGGCACGGTTCGTGGCCCGGTACGCATCGATGGCATCACTTTCAACGAGAGCTCAAAGGCCGAGGGCCCTTTATTGGGTATCAACCTCAAATACAAGTTCGCGAACCAGTGGTTCGTCTCCGGCCGTGTGGGCTATCTCCGCACTATGGTTGACTCAAGTGTCAGCGGTCTCGGTTCGTCTGACTTACGCGGCGGCGGCGGTTATGGCGGCCTCGCAGTGGGTTACGATTTCAGAAGGCATTTCAGCCTTGCGCTGGCCTACGACAACTACCGCATCCGATCCAGGATCGCCGACATCGACTTTGCCGGCAATGTGGGTATGTCGTCGCTTTTTGTCGAATATCGCTTCTGAGTGGTTGTTCCAGTGTCAACGCGACGGCCGCCTTGTGCGGCCGTTGTTTTTTGAGGCTCAGCCCAGTTGCGGCACAATAGGCGGCTTGCGCCGCGGATATCCGCTGGCGGCGCGCTTATCTTCAAGCCGAAACGAGCCCATGACTACCATCAAGCAAGACGATCTGATCCAGTCCGTTGCTGACGCGCTGCAGTACATCAGTTACTACCATCCGGTCGACTACATCACCAACCTCGCCGCTGCCTACGAGCGCGAGGAATCGCCGGCCGCGAAGGACGCGATCGCGCAGATCCTGATCAACTCGCGCATGGCCGCCGAAGGTCATCGGCCGCTGTGCCAGGACACCGGTATCGTCACCGTGTTCCTCAAGGTCGGCATGAACGTGCGCTGGGACGCTACGCTGTCGCTGGAGGACATGGTCAACGAGGGCGTGCGTCGCGCCTACAACGATCCGGACAACAAGTTGCGCGCCAGCGTGTTGGCCGATCCGGCCGGCAAGCGCACGAACACGAAGGACAACACGCCGGCGGTGATCAATGTCTCGATCGTGCCGGGCGACACGGTGGATGTGATCGTCGCCGCGAAGGGTGGTGGCTCGGAAGCGAAGTCGAAGTTCGCGATGCTCAACCCGTCCGACTCCATCGTCGACTGGGTGCTGAAGACCGTGCCGACGATGGGCGCCGGCTGGTGTCCGCCGGGCATGCTGGGCATCGGCATCGGCGGCACGGCAGAGAAGGCGATGCTGCTGGCGAAAGAGGCGCTGATGGAGCCGATCGACATCCAGGACCTGATGGCCCGTGGCCCGAGCAATCGCGCCGAAGAACTGCGCATCGAACTGTACGAGAAGGTCAACGCGTTGGGCATCGGCGCGCAGGGACTGGGCGGCCTTACCACCGTGCTCGACATCAAGGTGAAGGACTACCCGACCCACGCAGCGAACCTGCCGGTCGCGCTGATCCCGAACTGCGCAGCCACGCGCCACGCGCACTTCACGCTGGACGGCTCCGGCCCGGTGATGCTCGATCCGCCATCGTTGAAGGACTGGCCGCAACTTACCTACGACAGCTCCAAAGGCCGTCGCGTGAATCTCGATACCGTGACGCGCGACGAAGTCGCCAGCTGGAAGCCGGGTGAGGTGCTGCTGCTCAACGGCAAACTGCTCACCGGTCGCGATGCGGCACACAAGCGCATGGTCGAGATGCTCAACAAGGGCGAGCCGCTGCCGGTCGACTTCAAGGGCCGCTTTATCTATTACGTCGGTCCGGTCGATCCGGTGCGCGACGAAGTGGTCGGGCCGGCCGGACCCACGACGGCGACCCGCATGGACAAGTTCACCGAGCAGGTGCTGGCGCAGACCGGTCTGCTCGGTATGGTCGGCAAGGCTGAGCGCGGCCCGGCAGCGATCGAGGCGATCAAGAAGCATCAGTCGGTGTACCTGATGGCCGTCGGTGGTGCCGCGTACCTGGTCTCCAAGGCGATCAAGGCATCGCGCGTGGTCGGCTTCGCCGATCTGGGCATGGAGGCGATTTACGAGTTCACCGTGCAGGACATGCCGGTGACCGTTGCGGTCGATTCACTCGGCACATCGGTGCATCAGACCGGCCCGAAAGAATGGCAGGCCCGCATCGGCAAGATCCCCGTCGTTGTTCAATAACTGTCTGCGCATAGCGCACGCTTTGGCTTCCTCTCCCCACGGGAGAGGATTGAGGTGAGGGTTCGGTGCTTGCCAGTATGATCATCAAGGCACGCTCTGCATTCGGTTCCCCGCAAGAGTGGACCCCCACCCCAACCCTCTCCCATGGGGAGAGGGAGCAAAGCTGGCCTCCGCCACTTTGGAGTGAGGAGGGGAGTCCACAGCTTGCGCAGAATTTCCAAAGCAAACGAAACGGAAGTCTAGACGTCCAAACTTGAAATTCGGCCAGCCCATTGCAATTGTCTTGATGCGGCGCAACACTGGCGCAATAGCCTGATTCCCATTCACACACATCGAATGCCCGTGACCCTGCAAACCTCGACGCCGCTTGCTACAGACGCCCCCTGGATCGTGATGAAGTTCGGCGGCACCAGTGTCGCCACGCTTCCTCGCTGGCAGAACATCCGTGAGCTGGTTGCCAGTCGCCGCGCCGAAGGTGCACGCGTGCTGGTCGTCGTCTCCGCGCTTACCGGCATTACCGACGCGCTCAAACAATTGTGCGTGCAGGGCGATCAGGGCAAACGCAACGAAGCGGCTCAGGCGATCATCCAGCGGCATTACGAGTTGCTTGAGCACATGCAACTCGCACTGCCGGATACGCTAGGTGTACGGCTGCACGATCTGGCCGCGCTGGCTGACGAAGGTGCGGCTGCTCTCGGCGAGCTGGCGTGGCAGGCGCGGGTGCAGGCGCACGGTGAGCTGATGTCCAGTGCGCTCGGTGCGGCCTTTCTCAGCCATAGTGGTCTGTCGACCCAATGGCTTGATGCGCGGGACTGTCTCGCCGCGATCGCGTTGCCGAACCAGAACGAGCGCACGCGGCTACTGTCTTCCATGGTCGATTCGCGACCGGACCCGGTGCTCGCCGCGCGGCTGGCAGCACAGGGTGAGGTATTCATCACCCAGGGCTTCATCGCTCGCGAAGCGCAGGGCCGCACCGTGCTGCTCGGGCGCGGCGGTTCGGATACTTCCGCCTCGTATTTCGGTGCGCTGCTGAAGGCGCAACGGGTGGAGATCTGGACCGACGTGGCCGGCATGTTCACCGCCAATCCGCGCCAGGTCCCGGGCGCAAGACTGCTGCAGCGGCTGGACTATGAGGAAGCGCAGGAAATCGCCTCGACAGGCGCCAAGGTGCTGCATCCGCGTTGTCTGTCACCGCTGCGCGAGCCGCGCGTGCCGTTGCTGATCAAGGACACCAACCGGCCGGAACTCGAAGGCACGGTGATCGGTCCGGAGGTGCGCGAACACGCGCCCAGCGTCAAGGCGATCAGCGCGCGCAAAGGCATCACCCTGGTGTCGATGGAATCGGTCGGCATGTGGCAGCAGGTCGGCTTCCTCGCTGATGTGTTTGCGCAGTTCAAGCAGCATGGTCTGTCGGTGGATCTGATCGGTTCGGCGGAGACCAATGTCACCGTCTCGCTCGATCCCACCGAGAACCTGCTCGACTCCGATGCGATCGCCGCACTGGCCACTGACCTGGCCAAGGTGTGCCGGGTCAAAGTCATCGCGCCGTGCGCCGCAATCACCCTGGTTGGCCGCGGCATGCGTTCACTGCTGCATACGTTGTCCGGCGTGCTGGCCGAGTTTGGCCAGTTGCGCGTGCATCTGATTTCGCAGTCGTCGAACAACCTCAACCTTACGTTTGTGGTCGATGAGAGTGTGGTGGATGACCTGCTGCCGCACCTGCATGATCTGTTGATCGCTGCGGGCGCGCTGCGTACCGATGACAGTGCGCTGTTCGGCCCAAGCTGGCAGACGCTGTACGGCAGCGGCGAAGCGCCTGACAGTGCCGCCGCGTGGTGGCGCGAGTCGCAACGGCAACGCTTGCTTGAACTGGCCGCTGAAACCACACCGCGCTACGTCTATCACTTGCCGACGGTGCGTCATCAGGCGCGCGAGCTGAAGACGCTGGGGGCGGTCGATCGCCTGCATTACGCGGTGAAGGCGAACACTCATCCGGCGATCCTGCGCGCGCTCGCGGCAGAAGGCTTTGCGTTCGAATGCGTTTCGCCCGGTGAATTGAAGGCGGTCAGCGCGATCGTGCCGGAATCCACGCCACTGTTGTTTACGCCGAACTTCGCCGCGCGCGCCGACTACGTTTTCGCCTTGGGCACCAGCGCCACCATTACGCTGGATGCGCTGTATCCGATCGAGCATTGGGGCGAGTTGTTCCGCGGCAGGGAGATCGTGTTGCGGGTGGACCTTGGCCGCGGCCTGGGTCATCACGAAAAAGTGCGCACCGGTGGCAGCGGCAGCAAGTTCGGTTTGCCACTGGATCAGCTCGCAGCCTTCTTGCAGCTTGCCGAGAGCCACGACGTGACAGTGCGCGGCCTGCATGCGCATCTCGGGTCGGGCGTGCTCGATGCGGCTCATTGGGGCGAGGTGTATGCGCAGCTGGCGAGCCTGGCCGAACGCATCGGCAGCGTGGCCTTCCTGAATATCGGTGGCGGTCTCGGCGTGCCGGCGCATCCGGGCGAGGCACGGCTGGATATCGAAGCGCTCGATCGTCTGTTGCGAGAGGTCAAGTCCGCCTATCCCCAGTACCAGCTGTGGATGGAGCCAGGTCGTTATCTGGTCGCCGACGCCGGTGTGCTGCTGGCGCGAGTGACCCAGCAGAAGGGCAAGGCGCAACTGCGCTATCTGGGCATCGACACCGGCATGAACAGCCTGATCCGCCCCGCGCTGTACGATGCCTGGCATGAAATCGTCAACCTGACCCGGCTGGACGAACCGGCTACGGCGCTGTTCCAGATCGTCGGCCCAATCTGCGAGAGTGGCGACGTGCTCGGCACTGACCGTCGCTTGCCCGAGGCGCAGGAGGGCGACGTGGTGTTGATCGCCCAGGCCGGCGCTTACGGCAAGGTGATGTCCTCCCACTACAACCTGCGCGACGAAGCGGATGAGGTCATCATCGACGCCTGATTCCACTTCTTCAACGATGCAGCCGTTGAAGAGAGCGGCCCCTCGGAAGCAAGAGGTGCAACGCAAGAATGAATGCCGCTCTTCGACATACGCGAAGAGCGGCGATGGAGATTTGAAGAGTGAGCAACATGATCCAACCCCGCCTGACCCAGCTGTTCCGCTTCGTGCGATGCGCCTACGCCGACGGTGTGGCCGAGCTGGTGTATGCGTTTGATGACGGTGAGGAACTGGTCGAACGGATTCGTTTCCCGCATGCACCGGTTGTTCCGGTCGCGCATGAGGCGGCATTCGATGCCGCTCTGCGCCTGCTGCACCTGATCGCTGGCGTCAGTTACTACAAGGCGGGCGTGCCACCGAAGATCGACGTGGCCGGCGGCCCGCTGGACGATGCAACGGCCGATCTGCTTGATGCGCTGTATCTGCATGGATTGGCCGAGTTCGCCTATCGCAATGGGCTGGACCTGCGTGGACGTATCGCGTTTCCGCGTGGTGCGGCGACGCAGTCGGTGGCACCGGTACTTGGTTTGCCACAACGTACGCTGGTGCCGATTGGCGGGGGCAAGGATTCGCTGGTCGCGGTCGAGGCCATCAAGTCGATTGGCGGTGAGGCGACGGCCGTGTGGGTCGGCAACTCGCCGCTGATCGCTGCGTGCGCCGGACGCACCGGATTGCCCACGCTGAATATCCAGCGCGAGTTGGCGCCGGGCCTGTTCGAATTGAACCGGCTGGGTGCGTGGAACGGCCATATCCCGGTAACTGCTGTGAATTCGGCGATCCTCGCTGTGGCGGCGATCCTGTATGGCTACGACTCCATTGCGTTCGCGAACGAGCGCTCCGCGTCGGCTGCCACACTGGAATACGAAGGCCAGCAGGTGAACCATCAATGGAGCAAGGGCTACGCGTTCGAAGCGATGCTCGGCGACTGGTTGCATGGTCACGTGGCGGCCGATCTCGATTATTGCTCGCTGTTGCGCCCGTACTCGGAGCTGGCCATCACCCGCGCTTTCGCGAAGCTCACGCCGTACTTCGACACGTTCTCCAGCTGCAACCGCAACTTCAAGCTGCTCGGCCCCAAACCGGCCGACCGCTGGTGCGGGCAGTGTCCGAAATGCCATTTCGTGTTTCTCGCGCTAGCGCCGTTCCTGCCGAAGCCGCGGTTGCTGGCGATCTTCGGCCGCAATCTGCTGGACGACGAGACGCAGGCGGCCGGTTTCGACGCACTACTGGAATACCAGGACCACAAGCCGTTCGAGTGCGTGGGCGAGGGTGCCGAAGCACGCGCTGCCATGTACGCGTTGAGTCAGCGATCGGAGTGGCAGGAGGATGCGCTGGTCGCACGTTTTCGCAGTGAGATCCTGCCGCAGCTCGATGCCACGCAGTTGGCACTGGAACCTTGGCTGACGCCATCCGGCGAGCATCGCATTCCCACGCGCTTGCAGCCCGCACTCGCGGCGATCGGCTGATGCATGCCCAGGCCGCACCGCCGCATATTGACGCGTTGGCTGGTCAGCGGGTCGCGATCTGGGGATTCGGTCGCGAAGGCCGCGCCGCCATCACGGCGCTGCGCCAGCGATTGCCACAGCAACCGCTGACGCTGTTCTGCACCGAGGCCGAGACGGCAGCCGCGCACGCGTTCGATGCCGCGCTCGAGGTGCGTAGTGAAGAGCCCGACGCACCCGCGTTGGCTGCGTTCGATGTGGTCATCAAGTCACCGGGCATCTCCGCATACAAGCCCGCGCTGATGGCGGCGGCGAAGCAGGGCACGCGCTTCACTTCGGGCACCGCGCTGTGGTTCGGTGAACAGGGGCTCGGCACTGGCACGCAGGCGCAGGTGATCGCGGTCACCGGCACCAAGGGCAAGAGTACGACCAGCGCCTTGATCGCTCATTTGGCGCGCGCCTTGGGTGTGCGTACCGCGCTGGCGGGCAATATCGGCATGCCGCTGCTGGAACTGCTGGACCAGTCGGCTGAACTGTGGGTGATCGAGCTGTCCAGCTTCCAGACCAGCGAGGCCGGCTCGCTGGAACTCGGCGTGATCACCAGCCTGTACGAGGAGCACCTGGACTGGCACGGTTCACGCGAGCGTTATGTCAGCGACAAATTGAAACTGGCCCAGGTCGCGCAACAACTGCTGGTCAATGCGCTGCAGCCGGCACTGCTTGAGCACACCGAGGATCATCCGCATCGGCTGCCATTCGGCAAGCCGGAGGGTTGGCACGTGGCCGATGGCTTCATCCGGCGCGGTACGCGCGAGGTATTCCCGATCGAGCAGCTGGCTGCTCCGGGTCTGCACAACGCACTCAACGCCTGCGCCGCACTGGCCGCACTGGCCGCCGTCGGTATGGACGCGCTGGCGGCAGCGCCGGCGCTGGCAAGCTTCCGCC
>JBAPPP010000059.1:0-8636 GCA_049280175.1 Rhodanobacter sp. | reverse complement strand
AGGAAAACCCAGCGTGCGGCCGAGCTGGTTGCCGTATTCCACCTTGCCATCAATAACGAACGGCCGCCCGAGCAGCGGTTCCGCGCCAGAAAATTCGCCGGCAGCCAGCAGCATGCGGGCACGGCTGGCCGAGACACGGGCGCCATCGAAATGCACCGGCGGCATCGTGCAGGCGGTAAAGCCGAGCTGGGCGCCCATCCGCTCCAGCAAAGCGACATCGCCACCGCGCTTGTGGCCGAAACGGAAATCACTGCCCACCCACACTTCGCGCGTCGCCAACCGGTCCACCAGCACGCGCCGTACGAAATCCTCGGCCGACATCGCCGTCAGCGCCGCGTTGAAGCGCAACAGCAAGGTGTGCTCCATGCCGGCAGCGGCAAAGCCCCGGAGTTTTTCGCGCACGCTGGACAACCGCGGCACCGGCGACTCGGAAAAGAAGGCGCGCGGCAGCGGCTCGAAGCTCACCACGACCGGGCTGCAGCCGAGCGCCTGCGCGCGCACGCGCACCTGCGTCAGCAACGCCTGGTGTCC
Organism: Rhodanobacter sp.; assembly: GCA_049280175.1. GTDB lineage: Bacteria > Pseudomonadota > Gammaproteobacteria > Xanthomonadales > Rhodanobacteraceae > Rhodanobacter. Next base: position 8,105 of record JBAPPP010000059.1, on the reverse strand, counting down.
GCGGTGCAGGCCATCGAATGCGCCGACGGCAATCACACTGCCGCTGGGCGCCAGACAGGAGCCCGCGAGATCCCTGGAAAGTCTCATCATGGCGTGAGTATAACGGGCGCCACGGTCATGCCGAGAGCGTACTGGCGGCGTCCTGGCAAGTTCAGACAGCGCGCAGGTCGCGCAGGCGGAAGCCACCGGCAAGCAAGCCGCCCACATAAGCCAATGAGCCGGCGATCACCAGCGCTGACAGATGCCAGACCCGGGTGAACACCGACACGCCCACCCAGTCCGGCCACAGCCAGCGGCCAAGCAGCAGCACGACTACCATCACCGCGCAAGCCACCGCCAGCCGCAGCCAATGCCTGGCCCAACCAGGTTCACGCTGATACACACCCGCGCGCTTCAACCAGCGCCATAGCAGCACGAAGTTGAGGTAACTCGACAGCGTGCTGGCGATCGCCAGTCCCACATGCAGGCCCGGCACCTTGGAGATGCCGTCCAGCAAGCCGCCCTGTTTCACGGCCGGCGAGGCCCACAGTTCGAACAGCAGCACGATGAAGATGGCGTTGAACACCATATTCGCAACCAGCGACGCCACGCCTGCGCGCACCGGCGTGCGGGTGTCCTGGCGCGAATAGAACGCCGGCAGCACCACCTTGACCAGCGCGAACGCCGGCAACCCGCAACTGAGCGCGATGATCGACAGTGTCGACATATGGGCATCGAACGCCGTGTAGTGCCCGTTCTGGAACAAGGTGTCCACCAGTGGCCCGGCCAGCAGCAGCAACGCAAACATCGCCGGCAGCGCAATGAGCAGGGTTAAGCGCAAGCCCCAGTCCAGCGCCCTGGAGAATCCGGCCCGGTCCGTTCCGACGTGGTGTCGCGACAGTGCCGGCAGGATCACCGTGCCCAGCGCCACCCCGAACACGCCCAACGGCAGCTCAAGAAAACGGGTCGACTGCCACAGCCAGGTCTGCGAACCGGTCACCAGCAACGAAATCACCACCGTATCCAGCAGTAGATTGAGCTGCGCTACCGAAGAACCAAACAGGGTCGGCACCATTAGCCGCATGATCCGGCGCACCTGCGGATGGTTCCAGCCCCACCGCGGCATGCTGAGCAAATCGAGTTCACGCAGCGCCGGCAATAAGAACAATAACTGCAGCACGCCTGCAAGCAGCACCGCCCAGCCCATCGCCATGATTGGCGTATGCAGCCGCGGCGCCAGCCATAGCGCCCCCACCACCATGCATATGTTGAGGATCACCGGCGCCAAAGCCGGCAGCGCGAAACGGTGGAAGCTGTTTAGCGCCCCGCCCGCCAATGCGGTCAGCGAAACAAACAGGATGAACGGAAAAGTCAGCCGCACCAGGTCGGTCGTGAGGTCGAACTTGTGAGGCTGAACCAGCGCACCCGGCGCAAACGTCCCAGCCACTTCCGGCGCAAAGATCAGGCCCAGGGCGGTCACTACCAGCAGCACGCCGCCGAGCGTACCGGCGACACGCGCCAGCAGCTGCTTCAGCTCCTCGTGGGTGCCGGTTTCCTTCACTTCGGTGAATACCGGCACGAATGCCGTCGAAAACGAGCCTTCAGCGAACAATCGCCGCATGAAATTGGGAATGCGAAACGCGATGACGAACGCGTCGGTGGCGGCATTCGCGCCGAACACGTGGCTCATCGATATATCCCGCAACAGCCCGAGGACGCGCGAAATCATCGTCATGCTGCTGAACGAGAGCAGCCCGCGGAACATGCTGGGAGACTTCATGCGTTTGTATTACCCGACATTGCAAGGTCCCGAACCCGTTGGGGTGCAACGAGTTTGAGGAATTGGGGAGTTCTGCCTGGATCTTGGGGTGCGCTAGGGCTTCACTCATGAATCCCTGTGCCCCAGCCACTGTTCAAGCCTCACCGCCTATTGTGAAGCAAAACGCCCTCCAGACGGAGGGCGTTGGGGTGACCCTGAAAGGGCATTACAGAGTCAGCTTCGGGCGTCTTCGCCTAAGGTCGGACGTGTTCAAGGGGCTGCACCGCTAGTTACAAGTCTTCGGATATCAAGCATGCCGAAGGTGTTTGTGGAGGCGCATGAGATGCCGAGCGTCATTTGCGGCACCTCATGCATGGGCGTTCCAGTGGCTTTGACTTTTACAAAAACAGAGTGAACTTGATCATTGCCTGACCTGCCCGGTAGCCATTGCCCCACTGGTAGTCGTAGTCGCCATTGACCGACCATGTCTTGTTGCTGGCGAGTACGAGGCCGGCACCCACGTCATAGATTTCGCGTGCCGGCTTCACGCCAAGGACCGTGAAATTCGGGCCACCAGCGACGAAGGCTGCCGTATTGCTCATGGTGTCGTTGCCAAACGAATGCAGCCAATTCACATGCAGTTCGGGACTCAGAACCTGCATGTCAGAGAGGATGAAGTCGTGCGCAATCTTTGCACCGAGGCCGGATTGCACGAGATCGTAACTCTGCCCACGGACATTGAGGTCGACCAGGTCACTGCCGGTTTCCGCGTAATGGTCGACATCCAGATGCGTGTACTGCAGCGTGGCGATCGGCGTGATGACGGTCTTTCCGTCACCGACGTAGAAGTGGTAACCCGTGCTGCCAAACGCCGTAGCCTGGTGGCCGCTGTAGTCCGATTGAGCCGTGCTATCGACGCCCGGAAATTCGACCCGGCGCGTGCCCATATAGTCGTCCAGTCCGTACACCACGGCTACATTGGCGAACCAGGGGCCAGGCGCATAACCCAGATAGGCGGTTGCCTGGTAGGAGTTGATATTGCCCTGGCCGTCTGACGCATTGGCGTCAAGATTTGACCGAGCGTACCTGACGCCCACACCCGCCGTTGTCGTCGTATTGAGAGGGACGTCGTAGTCGAGCATCGCTCCGAAACCCGACGAGTTGTAGCCCTCATACCCACCGGCATCGCTCTGCGAATTCGAGTAGCCGAACGTAGCGCCCCACCAATGTGGGTGCGTATTGGTGGATTGGCAGATGGCGTCTGAGTCATCCTGCGGCCGCAATCCATTGCGATTGTCGGTCTGATCATTCGTGCCATTTTCGCCACATGCCGCTTCGGATTCCTCCATATGCGAGGCCCAAACTTGCTGAAACTGCTGGGTAGCGCGGTAACTTGTTTGCGGCAATGCGAGATTGGCCGCACCCGGCTGAAGCTGTGCCAGTGCGCCGGCAACTTGCTGCGCTGACGGTAGCAGGGTGATTGCAGTCAGCAGCGGCGTCGTTGCGGGCGTCAACGGCAGCGCGTCGATGACTGGCGCAACGATGGGCGCCGCCGGATTCCCCACCGGGCCCACGACGACCGCTAGCGGTACCTGCGTCGCCGTGATTTTCACGATACCGTTGGCGGTGGGAGCTGCAGCGAAAAGATATCGCGTCGTGTTGCTTGTCGCGGTAACGGTGCTGCCGTTCGTGCCACTGGTCGCATCAACAATATTGAAGCTGCTGCCATTGACGATCGGCCCAGTGACGGTAACGTTGACCCGCAGCGCGTTACCGATGGTAGCTGCGCCGACCGGCACGATGTGCCCGTAGAGCGATTGGCTGAAGATTGTCGTGTTGATGGTTCCGGCCACCGGAATCGCAAAGGCGCCTGCCACGTTCAGCGTATTGGTGCCGAGTGTGTAATTCTCAGCTTTCACCTGGCCGGTGATCAACGCATTTCCGCCGACCACGTTGATCTGCTTCAGTCCGCTCGCCGCGCCAACAGCACCATCCAGGATGCTGTTGTTATTGAGCGTCAGCGTGCCTGTATTCGCGCCTGCCGTGTTGGTTATGGCTGCCTTCACGGTTTGGCCGGCGCCGACATTGATAAAGCCGTCTCCGGCAAAGTCCATGGTCGAGCCGGTATTACTGGTGAAACCACCGTTGAAATTGACCGTACCGGCGCCGAGAACCGAGAAGGTTGTTGCGAAAACCGGGCCAGCAAAAGTCACCGTATTTCCCGCCGTGCCGGCACCGATACTGAGGAAGGTCGTTCCTGTCGTGCCGACGAATCCAGTGACCAGCGAGCTGCCGTTGAAGACGATATTCGCGGTATTGGCGGCATTGGTCGTGATGGCGCCACCGGGATCGTTGCCTGTATTGATGTTCTGACTCCCGACAGTCAGCGTGCCGGGACCTTGAGTATCAACACCACTAGTGACACCGACCGGACCGACGACACCAGGCAGCACCACGACTTCACGCGCTATCGCCAGCGGTAACCAGGCGACCATGGCTGAACCAAGGATGGGAACAAGAAGGATTTTTTTCATGAGGCTATCTGCGGACTCTGTGAGCAACGCGGTGGGTGCACTTCCCCCGCTGGGTTCGCAAGGGTCGCAATGCTCGTCGACCTCCGGCTGGCCTCTCACCCCGGAAGTACACAAGTTGGAATGGCGCTCAGGCACTGACCACTGCCTTTTGCAGTGTTTTCAATGAATTACCTGATTCAAGACAGAGCTTCGCTGTTTTTGGCCGTCCAGACGAATACCTCAGCGCTCTTGCTGAAGGTATGCAATGTGTTACCGGCGGCCCCTCTATCGATCGGCTGCATCAGAAAAATATGCTCGGGAGCATTTCGCGCAGCAGGCGATCGGCGGTAATTCTTCGAAAGAATCACCCTACGATGCTTGGTCATCATGTTGACGCAGGCGTGAGATGGGCGTGACGCGAGCTGCGTCTGGCTGCTTTCGCGGTCATTCACAGTCCTGAGTCTGTGCAGGATCATCGACTACGGTGAATGGCTGAGACTCGGTAAAAGTCTTGTCGTCACGTGTCTGGGGCTCCTGTTACTTGTATGATTGGGCGGCTTTTGCGCCCCCCGGAACTATTGGGAGCAAATGTGCCGTTTGACGGCCGCCGGTTACAAGATGGCACCCAAAATGGCGCAAATGGCGGACGTCGTGGCTGGCCTGACCTTACGCGGGCCGTGCACGGCCGAGTGGCGGCTACGCTAAACGATTGACGCAGCGGCATTTCGACCGCATAATTGGCGTCTTTTTCCAACCCTAACCCTGTATCCCGGAGTTCTACCTTGGCCAACATCAAGTCCGCGAAGAAGCGCGCGCGCCAGTCCGAGCAGCGCCGCCTGCGCAACATCAGCGCCCGCTCCATGGTCCGTACCGCCCTGAAGAAGGTCGTCAAGGCCATTGAGGCCAAGGACAAGGCCGGCGCGATCGCCGCGTTCACCGTCGCCCAGCCGGTGATGGATCGTTACGCCGCTCGCGGCCTGATCCACAAGAACAAGGCCGCTCGCCACAAGAGCCGCCTCAACGCGAAGATCCGCGAACTGGCATAAGCCGGCTGCGCGACTCGGGTTGCTGCGAAAGAAAAGCCGGCGCAAGCCGGCTTTTTTCATTGGGGTGAACCGCAAGCCGGCTTCTTCATCATGGGGAACCGGAGGTCGGCGCCAGCCGGGATTTGTTTTGCGGAAAATGCACGCCGGCACAAGCTCAAAGGGCCAAACATCGGCGACGCGGCGGCCCGTTGTTGTGCGGATTTCGCCGCCACCGAACGTCGTATAAGCTGCTGGGCACTCACCAAGGTATTGCCATGGCCATCAACTTGTCCGCGTCGACCCAGCTGATTTTTGCCGTGTTCGCACTTGCCCTTCCCAGTATCGGAAACGCGCAGAACAGTGCAGCCCCTGCCGGCAATGCCACAGTTGCGTTGACCAGCAACGCTACGCCCATCTACGACTCGGCCAACAACGCGAACAGGATGACCTCGACGCGCTTCACTTCAACCGAAGACAACGCCAGGCCGGGTGAATACTTCTTCGGTTTGGGCGCCAATGCCTTCAGGCACAAGGACTATCCCTTTGCCGTGCGCATGTACGAGGTTGCAGCCTCCTGGGCTTACAAGCCGGCCGAATACAATCTCGCCGTGATGTACGCGCTCGGACAAGGTGTTCCCGTAGATCAACCGCGTGCCATGGCCTGGATGGCGCTGGCGGCGGAGCGCGGAGAAAAATCCTATGTCGAGGGACGCGAGCTGATCAATGCGAAATTGAGTAAAGAACAGTTTCTGCAAGCCGATGCGATCTACGGTGAACTCTATCCGACCTATGGGGATGCGTCGGCCTTGCACCGCGCAAAGGAGCGCTGGGCCCAGGTTCGCTCTTCGATGACTGGGTCACGGGTGGGATCAGTGGCCGGCGAGCTCAAGACTGGCGCTCTCCCCCCCATGTCTGCAGGAGGGCCACGCAACGCCAAACATAGCTCCACCACGACCTCCGACCTGATTGGCGGCGAGGAGGTCGATGGGTCCATCGCCTACGAACAATTGCTGAAGAGTGACAACCCGTACGACCCGAAATTCGAATGGCGCCCCGGCTCAACCGGAAAAGTCACCGTCGAGCCCATGACCCCGGTCAAGAAGAGTGACGTGCCAAGCGCCGCTGCGTCGAGCAGCCCTCCGCCCACGGACAATCCCAATCATTGACTGTGACCGTGCGCGGTGAATCCGCGCAACGTCGAAAGTGCGTCGGGCATTTCGTCCTATAGCGAGATGCAGCACCAACGGCCAGAACACTGGTGCCGCTATTTGACCCGCGGGCGAAATTCCAGAGGCATCGATTCTGTCCGTGCCGCAGCCGGAGGCTTGCTTCCACAAGCGCCGCAAGTACTGCAGCCATCGCTGCAATCGCCGGTGGCCTGCTTCGGCTGCAATCGGTGACCGATCGCGCGCAGCCATGCGGCATGGCCGGGGCGGCTGAAATGGATTGAGGCAGCCGCCAGCCAACGGTTGGTGAGCTGCGGTGCCAGCTTGCGGATTACGGCCAGCACGCTGACCAGCACGATCAGGCCGATCACCACGTATTGCGCGAGCAGGCCCGTGCTCATGATGTCAGCAGCCTGGTGATCTGGTAGGTCAGCAGCGACGCCGCGTAAGCCACCGCAAACATATAGCTGAAAGAGATCGCCACGTTGCGCCAGGAGTTGGTCTCACGGCGGATAACCGCCAACGTGGACATGCACTGCGGCGCGAACGCAAACCACACCAGCAACGACAGCGCGCTGGCCAGTGAGAAGTTGGTTGCCAGCGCGTGCGCCAGGCCACCTGTATTGGCGTCACCACCTACCGCATAGACCGTGGCTAGCGCCGCCACCGCGGTCTCGCGCGCCGCGAACGCCGGAATCAGCGACAGGCTGATCTGCCAGTTGAAGCCCAGCGGCGCGAAGATGAATTGCAGTCCGTGACCGAGGTAACCGGCAAAGCTGTAGTCGATCGCCGGACCGGTAGCACCGGCAGGCGGCGACGGAAATGTGGAAATGAACCACATCAACACCGTCAGCGCGAGGATCACGCCGGTCAGTCGTTTGATGAAAATTGCGCTGCGCTCCCACAGGCCGATCGCGATGTCGCGCGGCTTGGGCATGCGATACGACGGCAGCTCCATCAGCAAGGCATGCTCGCTCTTGTCACGATGGATGCGCTTGATCACCCAGCCCACCGCCATCGCACCAAGAATGCCAGCAGCGTACAGCGCAAACAGCACCAGGCCCTGCAGATTGAAGATGCCCAGCACGTGATGCATCGGGATGAACGCGCCGATCAGCAAAGCGTAAACCGGCAGGCGCGCCGAGCAGGTCATCAGCGGCGCGACCAGGATGGTGGCAAGCCGGTCGCGCGGATCCTGGATGCTGCGCGTACCCATGATGCCGGGGATCGCGCAGGCAAAACTCGACAGCAGCGGTATGAACGAGCGCCCGGTCAGGCCGACCGACATCATCAGGCGGTCAAGCAGGAATGCTGCGCGCGGCAGATAGCCGGACTCTTCCAGCACCAGGATGAAGAAGAACAGCACCAGAATTTCCGGCAGGAAACCGATCACCGTGCCCAGGCCGCCAAACAGTCCGTCGACGACCAGACTCTGCAGCGGTCCGGCGGGCAACAGCGTGGCGACATGCGTACCCATCCAGCCGAAGACGTCGCCGATCGCGTCGGTCATCGGCTTGCCTGCCGCATAAACCGACTGGAACACCAGGAACATCACCACCGCAAGTATCGCCAGCCCGAACACCGGATGCAGCGCCCAACGGTCGAGTGCGTCATCCATCACGGCCGTCTGGCGCGGCATCGTCACCGTCGCAGCCAGCAGTTC
>JBAPPP010000058.1:0-6550 GCA_049280175.1 Rhodanobacter sp. | reverse complement strand
TCGCCGTGGTCGTCAGCGAAGGTGCCAATCTGATGGACATCGCTGGTCCATGGGAAGTCTTCCAGGACACCTCACTGAAGGACAGCCATGGGAAGGACGTGGCACCGTACGAGCTCTACACCGTGGCCCCTGAAAAAGCTCCGCTGCACACCGCTGGCAGCAATCATCCCGGCTTGACCATCACCCCGGATTACGCGTTTGCCGACGCACCGGCGCCGGACATCGTCGTGGTCGGCGCACAATCGGGCGGCCCAGGGCTCAGCGCGTGGCTGCAGAAAATGCACGCAAGCCACAAGCTCGTCATATCGATCTGCACCGGTGCTTTCCAGTTGGGCAAGGCCGGTCTGCTGGATGGCAAGCAAGCAACCACGCACCACTGGTTCTTCGGCGATTTCCAGCGCGAATTTCCCAAGGTGAAGCTGGTGGAACAGGTGCGCTACGTGCAGGCCGACCCGATCACCTTCACCGCCGGCGGACTGACCTCCGGCGTGGATCTGGCGTTGCACATGGTGGCTGACCGCTTCGGGCAGGACGTCGCGCAGCGAACGGCCGACTACATGGAATACATGGGTACCGGCTGGAAAACCAACCAGGGCATTTCCGTGCTCACTACGCCGGTGACGCGCGAGATCTGGTCAGGCCCTATCGCCAATGGAGGCAGTGTCGTGCTGCACGTCGTCACCACCGGCTCCAGCACGTCCTTGAGCGTGGATATCCCGGCCCAGCATGTGGTCGCTGCGACCGCCACGTCCAACAAGGCCCAGCACAACAAACTAAGCATGACTGTCGACATTCCGGGCCATCCGGCTATCTTTACCGGCACCATGAATGCGGACGGCGATGCAGTGGTCGGCAGCCTTGTGCAGGATGACAAGACTCATCCGCTGACCCTGACCAGACAGACGGCCGGCGAGTAAGCACACTCCCCGTCAGCCGAGGTCGCAGATATCGGCGTCTTCCATGTTATCGACATGACCCACCACTGGAGGCAAGACGATGGAACGACGCACGTTGATAAAGTGGCTGGCGGGCGCGCCGTTGCTCGTGCCGCTGCTGGCAAATTTGCCGAAAGCAACAGCAGCAAGGGTCATGGTGGCCGCGCGAACCCTGAAAAGAGTGCGGCCCACCGATCCCGCCTGGCCCAGTGCAGCGGATTGGAACCGACTCAACCAGTCGGTGGGTGGCCAGCTCATCACGGTCGTAGCGCTCGGTGCAGCGTGCGTGGCGGACACGACGAGCGCGGCTTGCATCGAAACCCGTGCGAACCTGCGCAACCCGTTCTTTCTCGGTGATCAGCCCGGTGGCTCGCAGGTGTCCGGCTGGCTCGATGCGTGGACGCCTGCGCCCAGCGTCTATGCGGTTCACGCGCGCACTGCAGCCGATGTCGCGGCCGGGGTGAATTTTGCGCGTGAGCACAATCTGCGGCTGGTCGTGATGGGCGCCGGCCACAGTTACCAAGGCACCTCGAACGCGCCCGATTCGCTGCTGATCTGGACGCGCGCGATGAACACGGTGACTCTGCATGACGGCTTCGTGCCGCAGGGTTGCGAGGGCCGCATCAAGCCATTACCGGCGGTGACTGCTGGTGCCGGAGCGGTCTGGATCGACCTCTACAACGCGGTAACCAACCAGGCCGGCCGCTACGTGCAGGGCGGCGGCTGCACCGATGTTGGCGTCGCCGGTCTGATCCAGAGCGGCGGTTTCGGCAGCATGTCGAAGGGCTTCGGCACCGCCGCGGCAAACTTGCTCGAAGCCGAGATCGTCACCGCCGATGGCCGCGTGCTGATCGCGAACGCCTGCACCAATGCAGACTTGTTCTGGGCGCTCAAGGGCGGTGGTGGCGGCAGCTGGGGCGTGGTGACCCGGCTCACCTTGCGCACGCACGATCTGCCCGAACACTTCGGCAGCGCGTGGGCCAAGATCAAGGCGCCCGATGATGCCGCCTTCCGGCGCCTGCTGATGCACTTCGTGGACTTCTACGCCGACAACCTGCTGAACCCGCACTGGGGCGAACAGGTCGCTATCCGCAGCGACAACACACTGGAGATCTCGATGGTTTGCCAGGGCCTCGATACGGACCAGATCAAGGCTACATGGCAGCCGTTCTTCGACTGGGTCAACGCGTCGCCTAAGGATTTCACGATCGCCGACGAACGCGGCACCCATGCAGTAAAGGCGCGGAACTGGTGGACGATCGAAGGCGATTCGATGATCCCCGATCGTCGGATGGGCGCGCCCAAGTACCATGGCTGGTGGAAGGGAGATCAGGACCAGGTGGGTGCCTACCTCCATGGATTCGATTCCGCATGGCTACCCGCATCGCTACTGCGGAAGGATCAGCAGCAGCGCCTCGTCGACGCACTGTTCGCCGGCAGCCGCCACAAGAAAATCGATTTGCACTTCAACAAGGGACTCGCAGGCGCAACCGCCGAAACCATCGCAGCTGCACGCGAGACTGCGACCAACCCCAGTGTCTGCGAAGCGTTCGCGCTAGCCATCGTCGCCGACGGCGGAGCCTCCGCATTCCCCGGAATCCCGCACTCCGCCATCGACCTCAAGACTGCCCACGCGAACGCACATGCCATCGACCAAGCCATCGCCGCACTACGCGCGGTCGCTCCCGGTGCCGGCTCGTACGTCTCGGAAAGCAACTACTTCAACACAGACTGGCAACGCGCATTCTGGGGCGACCACTACGCCCGCCTGCGCAACGTAAAGCAGCGCTACGACCCCGACGGCCTGTTCTTCGTGCGCCACGGCGTAGGCAGCGAGGAGTGGAGCGATGACGGATTCACGCCGCTTGGGTCCTGAGCGCAGGGCGGGCGAGCCGACTCCGTTCAAGGCCTGCTGTCGTCGACATGAGGTTGTAGCTAACTGGGTAAGGGCCCCTTACCGCCGGATCATCATCTGAGGCTGCTTACATCCAGCTGTTGCGGTGCCGGCGCCGAAGGAATAGGTGCCTTCGGATCTCTCATGGCAGTCTGCAGCGACTTTACAAAATGGGCTATTTGTTTGGGATACGGCCCGGAATCAAGCGGTAGTTTGATATATGGGCCGGCAGAGTTACAGATGCCAACGCTATGCCTGTCGCCCCTCATGAAGATGACGTAGTAACCACCGGCAACTAGAGCAATGCCACAATCGCCACCACGCAAGTAGCGAAGATACTCGAGCGCAACGGGGGCAATCGGACTATCGTGCCGTCCTGATCACGAAGAAACGCCATGACGAAAAGCTACGACCCACCCCTGACCACGAACCCGCATGCTCCCCTCTACCGCGTCGACAAGGCGATCAAGGCAGCCCAGCAACGGCTGGATGCCGCTATCGATGCGAAGCGGCATCACACCAGCCAGAATCTGGCCCACGAAGTGATCAAGGAGGCTCGCGAAGGACTCAAAAAGTCTGAGCTTTTGCGTGTTCTCAAGATCAAGGAACTCGCGCAGAAGGCGGCGGAGATCGAGGCGGCTGGAAAATAGGAGCAACGGAACGGGCTCTGGCCCGTTTTGATTGCTTCAATCCAGCTCGTGCAGCCGCTCCTGCAGTTTCTTTTTCCAGTCGGGATCCGTCTCGGCGGGAATCAGCGCTTTCAAAGCGGCTATCTGCGCTACGTCGAGTGCGTTCTTCGCTGAAGCCTTGATATCCGGCACGACGCCTACCCCTTCCCAATCTGTATGGGTGATCGGGTTGATCGGTCGACCGGAGGGAACAAACATCATGAAGTGCGCATCCAGGCGGTGCGGGCCGCCCGCATGCGCGCCACCGCCAGTCGTCTCGCCGATCAAGGTCGCACGTTTGTTGTTCTTCAGCGCATAGGCGAAATCTTCGCAGCCGGAAAACGTATCGCTGCTGGTCAGAAGATTGAGCTTGCGCGCCTCCCCATACTTTGTAGGCGCCACGCTGGCCTGCGTCCAGCGCTGTTCGGTGCGGTTCTCGTCGCGCCAGTACACGTCGTTGAGGTGGGTGGGCTTGTCATACAGGTAGCTGGCAAACAGCATGACGGACTCCGGATCGCCGCCATCGCAGTGGCGCAGATCGATGACCAGTGCCTTGGTATCGCCGAGCAAGGTCATGGCAGCAGCGATCCGCGTAGCCACTCCCTGCGGCCGACCGAACTGACGCAGGTCGATATAGCCGATATCTCCCTTGAGACGGTCGACACCATTGAAGCCGAAATTGAAATGACTTTCGTCGGCCAGTTCCGCGGCCTTGTCGACGGGTGAGTCGTCCGGATCTTGCTTCGGTGGTATCGCATCTTCGAAGTAGCGCACCACCAGGTGCTGGTCGTGGCTGTCGCGTTGTAACGCATCGGTAAGCATGTCGGCAAACTTCTCGGCGCTGGTCACCGAGTCGAAATCACCGTGCTGCTGTTGTGCGCGCAGGTCTTTCCCCATCACCGCGGCCTTGTCGGGAAAGACGTAGGCGCGATCGAGATTGGCGATGATGCCGTCGATCACTTCGCTGCGGATGGACTTGTCCACGCTCATGTCTTTCTGCGGTGGCCCCGACTGGGCATGGCCCGGCATGCCAAGCAGTGCAAACCCTGCGGCTCCCAGCACACCGGCACCGGCCAGCATGGCGATGCGTGCCGTCCTGTTCTTTTGCTTTGTATCCATTTTCGCACTCCTCGTGAGGTCTTCGTCGGTAACCGACGAGATCAGCGTCACAAGGAAATGTGGAGACATTGTGGGGATGCAGCGATGCCCTATGGCTCGAACCGGTAGCCTAGCCCGTAGACGGAATGGATGACCTCGGCATCGGGCATCACCACGGCGAGTTTTCGGCGCAGATTCTTGATGTGGCTATCGATCGCTCGGTCGGCAACGTCCAGATTGTCACGGGTGGCCAGATCCAGCAGTTGCGCCCGCGAGTAGATGGCACCCGGACGCCTCACCATTGCGGCAAGCAGGCTGTATTCCGTCGGCGTGAGATCGAGCAGCTGCGAGTGAACGCGAACGCTGCGTGCGGCTTCGTCGATCTCGACCAGCCGCGCATCGTCCGGCTTGCGCGAGCGACGCAGGATGGCTTTGATGCGTGCGACCAGTTCACGTGGACTGAAGGGCTTGCACAAATAGTCGTCGGCGCCGACTTCCAGGCCAAGCAGCCGGTCGATCTCCTCCACCTTGGCCGTGACCATGATGATCGGCACTTCGGAAAACGCGCGCACCGCCTTGCACAAGGCCACACCGTCGAGGCCGGGCAACATGATGTCCAGCACGATCAGATCCGGTGGCTTGCGTTGAATGCCGGCAAGCGCTTCGCAGCCATCCGCGACGACCTCGGCCTGGTAGCCTGCTGCCGTGACGTAATCGGCGACGATGGCTGACAGGTCACTTTCATCTTCCACGATGAGGATGGTTACAGCCATCTCAGCCTTCCAGCTGCAGGATGATGGTGGCGCGCAGGCCACCTAGCGGCGACGGGCCGAACTCCAGGCGACCTGCGTGCGCTTCGAGAATCTGGCGGCTGAGCGCAAGCCCCAGCCCGGCACCACCGAACTGCCGGTTGCGTGACGCTTCAACGCGAAAGAACCGCTCGCCCAGGCGATCGAGCGAAGGCGCGGGTACGCCCGGCGCGGAATCCTCGATCACGATGTGAAGCTCATGGCCGATGACCGCGCCTGCGACCTGGATACGGCCACCCGCGGCGGTGTAGCGCACACTGTTTTCCAGCAGATTGGTCACGACCTGGCCGATCCGGTCGACATCGTAGTGCACGATCGACCGGGCGGGTGGCGCACCCATCGTTGCAGTCAGCCCAGCGAGGCGGAATTTCTCCGAAAAACCGTCCCACACTTTCTGCACTGTTTGCCATGTGTCGCTGGCCGCCATGAGGTACGGCAATTGCCCGACGTCAGCACGCGCGAGTTCATGCAGCTCGTCGACCAGTTTCGTCAGCGACAGCACCTGCCGCAGCATCAGCGCGGTGTTTTCAGGCGTAGCGGTGCGGATGCCGTCCTGCAAAGCTTCCATCTGCCCGCGCAACACCGACAGTGGTGTGCGTAATTCGTGCGATGTATCGGCAACCCATTGCTGGCGCGAACGCTCGGTGTCTTCGAGTTTCGCGGCAAGCTGATTGAAGGTATCTGCAAGCTCACCTAACTCGTCGCTGCGACTGATGCTCAGGCGGGTATCGAACTGTGCCTTGCCCAGGCGCCGAGCCCCCTCGGCCAGTTGCCTGACCGGCCTGCGGAAGTGCGCAGCCAGCAAAGCCGCCGCCAGTGCGCTCAACAAAACGCCAATGGCTGCAATGACGAAAAGGTTTCGTTGCTGTTCGACAAGAAAAGCCACGGCAAGCTCATCGTCGGGATTTTGTGATTTGGCGAGAACGAGGTATCCGACTGTCCTGCCGTCGACAACGAGAGCCCGCTCAATCGTATCGATGGAAGCCATGGCGATCAGGACCGGACTGGCAACCGCACCCGCCAGATAGCGCCTGTCCGAGTCCAGCAAACCGACCCGGTAAGCCAGGCTTGGCGAAGATGACAAGGCGCCAGGCGTCGCCTGCTGATCCTGCGGCGAACGCAACAGCGCTTCTCGCAGCCACACCT
>JBAPPP010000057.1:0-3911 GCA_049280175.1 Rhodanobacter sp. | reverse complement strand
ACCAGACTCAGCGGCTAGAGCGGTATAAGCAAGTTGCCGATGAGCTGGTTGCCGCCGGCAAGGCGTACTACGCCTACGAGAGCAAGGACGAGATCGAGGCGATGCGCGAGGCGGCCATGGCCAAGGGCGAGAAGCCGCGTTACAACGGCTACTACAGCGATCGCAACGAGCCGTACCGTGACGATCCGAACCGGGTGATCCGCTTCCGCAATCCGATCGAGGGTTCGGTAATTTTCGACGACAAGGTCAAGGGTCGGATCGAGTGGGCGAACGCGGAGCTGGACGATCTGGTGATCTTCCGTTCCGATGGTTGGCCGACCTACAACTTCGCCGTAGTGGTCGACGATATCGACATGGGCATCACCGAGGTGATCCGTGGCGATGACCACGTCAACAACACGCCGCGGCAGATTAATATTTATCATGCGCTGGGTGCGAAAGTGCCGGAGTTCGCGCACCTGCCGATGATCCTCGACAAGGAAGGCAAGAAACTTTCCAAGCGCACCAGCGCGGTCAGCGTGATGGAGTATCGCGACGACGGCTTCCTGCCGCATGCGCTGCTCAATTATCTGGTACGTCTCGGCTGGTCGCATGGCGATCAGGAGATTTTTTCGCGCGACGACATGATCGCGCTGTTCGACATCAGTGACGTGAACAAGGCCGCTTCACGCTTCGATACCGAGAAGCTGGCATGGCTCAACCAGCATTACCTGAAGACGGATGATCCGCAGACGCTGGCGCCGGAGTTTGAGTGGCACTTGGCACGCGCAGGCATCGATACATCGAGTGGCCCGGCCCCGGCAGATGTGATCGTGGCGCTGCGTGACCGCGTGCATACGTTCAAGGAAATGGTCGAGCGCGCGAAGATCTGGTACGCGCCGATCGTCGAATGGGATGACAAGGCGGTCACCAAACATCTGAAGAACGACAGCGCGCCAGCCGTGCTTGAAGCGACGAAGGCGTTGCTGATCGATTGCGAATGGAAGCCGGAGGCTATCCATCAGGTGATCGAGCAGATCGCCGCCAAGCTCGAACTGGGCATGGGCAAGATAGCCCAGCCGCTACGCGTAGCGTTGACCGGTACGCAGGTATCGCCGTCGATCGACCACACCATTTATCTGGCTGGCCGTAGCGAGGCCCTCAAGCGCATCGATTACGCGATCGGCCTGGCACAAGTTTGAACAAGCCAATGAAGCGGCTGGGTTGAATGGACGAGTTGCTCGCCAAAGCCACGCAAGGCGTCGATCCTGACGCGCCGGGCGCGTTCTGGCACATCTTGGCGAACCTGTTGAATATGGTGCCTTGGGCCGCCATATTCTGGTGGAACCTGCTGTTCATTGCGGTTGGCGCAGTGCTCGGATGGTGGCGTGGGCGCCTGGTGGAAGGCATCGTCTGGGCTGTCGTGTTGGGACCCATCGGCTGGGTCGTGATACTGGCAAAGCCGCGGCCCCGACCTGGTGCTTTGCCGCCGCCGCTGCCGCGCTGAACTTCATTCAAGGCCGTGCGGACAGCGGTGTATGATCCACAACGAGGTGAACCCGTGAGTCACGACGTCGCTGACAATCCGCACCTGCATCACCCGCATCATCACGATGCCAAGGGTTTTGTGCGCGCGGTGGAGCATGCCAGCGAAGAGCGCGGTCTGCGTCTGACCCCGCTGCGCAAGGAGGTGCTGGAGCTGATTGCTGCCGCCCAAAAGCCGATCAAGGCATACGACCTGCTTGATCTGCTGCGCGAGAAACATGGCAACGCGGCGCCGCCGACGGTTTACCGCGCGCTGGATTTCCTGCTTGAACACGGGTTCATCCACAAACTGGAATCGATCAACGCCTTCGTCTCCTGCCACCATCCGGCAGAGGCGCATCAGGTGCCGTTCCTGATCTGTGACACTTGCTCCAACGCGCAGGAAGTCTGCGATGAACGGGTAGCCGAGCTGATCGAGGCGCAGGCCAGGGCACTGGGTTTCCGCCCGCAGGCGCAGACGCTGGAAGTGCACGGCACCTGCAAGGATTGCCGCAAGGCTTGAGGTCACTGCGTTCGGCAGAGACCTGCTCCTCGGTTTCCCTGAACAGCCCGCGTCCTGCCCGGCAGTTCTTGAAGGAATCTGTTCGCCTTTTTGCCGGCGTCATCAGCCGGTCGCGCAACGGAAGTAGGCTTTCTTCCGCCTGTCCTGCAAGCAAATGTCTCGAGCGTTGGCATTTTCGTATGTTATAAAGTAACATTGCCTCTACTGAAGCAGGTGTCGCCACATTGACGACGCTAGAGCAGGTGCATGGATTCCGAGCAGGCAAGCAAATCCCACTGGTGGCATATCGCTGACCGTATCGGTGCAACGGCTTCGTTCCTGTGCGCGATCCACTGCGCGCTGTTGCCGTTCGTACTGGCTTTACTGCCGTTCCTTGGTCTGGAATTTCTGGCCGACCATCGTTTCGAGCGCGATTTTGTGTTCTTCGCCTGCACGCTGGCACTGTTCGCCCTGGTCGGTGGTTATCGCCGACATCAGCGGCCGTTGCCCCTGATGCTGGCGGCGCCGGGTCTCGCGTTGCTGGTGCTCGGCGTCACCTTTGCCGAAGGCCATTCGATCATCGTTCACAGCGTGCTGGTGACATGCGGTGGCTTGCTGGTGGCCGGCGCGCATTTCGTGAACCTGTATAGCGACCGCCGTTTCGGTCATGCCCACGTGCATGGTCCGCAATGTGCGCACTGATGTGTGCCGCTCTGTCGTGCGCATGGCGCAGCGCGTACAAACCCAAGCCGATGGGGTAACGGCCATTGCCGTCCATGGCATGCCCGGATGAGTACGACGCATCCCCATAATCACTCGCATACACTGCATGCGCATGAACATGCCGCTCCAGCGAGCGGTCGCAACCTCAAGTTGCTGTTCGCCTTTGCATTGACCACGTTGATGATGGTCGTCGAGGTGTTCGGCGGCCTGTGGTCTGGCTCACTGGCGCTGCTGGCGGATGCCGGCCACATGATGGTCGATGCGCTGGCGCTGCTGCTGGCTTTTGTGGGCGCATGGATGGCCGGCCGGCCAGCGGATGCGCGACGCAGCTACGGATATGGCCGGATGGAAGTGCTGGTCGGATTCGTCAATGCATTGAGTCAGTTTGTGCTGGTCGGATGGATCATTTACGAAGCGGTTACCCGCTTGCTGCATCCGGGACAGATCCTGTCCGGCGTAATGCTGGTGGTGGCCATCATCGGGCTGCTGGTGAACGGACTGGTCTTGCGCATGCTGCATGGCCATGCGCATGACGACGTGAATCTGGCCGGTGCGAGCCTGCATGTGCTGGGTGATCTGCTCGGTTCGGCGGCAGCGGTCATCGCCGCGTTGGCGATCCGCTGGTTGAACTGGTTGTGGGCTGATCCGGTGCTCTCGCTGCTGGTGTCGCTGCTGATCCTCAATAGTGCCTGGCGGCTGATCCGGTTATCCGCCCACATCCTGCTGGAAGGCGTGCCTGACGGCATGGACTGTGCCGAAGTGGAGGCGTCGCTACGCGGCGCGGACGTCTCGATCCGCGACATCCATCACCTGCATATATGGCAACTAGCCTCGGGTTCGCGCATGGCCACGCTGCATGCCGAGTTGCATGAGCCGGCCGACAGCGCGTCGGCCTTGCTGGCAATCAATCGGGTATTGCTGGAACGTTTTGGCATCCAGCACGTGACCGTACAGGTCGACCCAGGCGGGTGTTTCGGCCAGGCGCGGGGCTGTGCCGGGCATCGCCACCCCTGACTTTGGCTCTTCGGGGCCGGCACTGCTATGATGTCAGGTCATTCATTCAACGAATTTAAGGAGTTCCCATGGGCAAGGGCGATCGCAAGACCCGTCGCGGCAAGACCTACCGCGGTAGCTACGGCAATACCCGTGCGCATACCGCGGTGCCGGCTGTCGTTGGCGCCAA
>JBAPPP010000056.1:0-14817 GCA_049280175.1 Rhodanobacter sp. | reverse complement strand
GCGCCAAGGTCTGGCGCCACCTGGGGCTGACCCCGCCGCCGCGCCAGGCGCAGCCGGCCGATCTGTTCAATGCTGATGTCAGTCAATGACTGAGCCCGTGCAAAATCCACCCTTCAGCTGGCCGGTGCGGGTGTATTGGGAGGATACCGACGCCGGCGGCGTGGTCTATCACGCCAGCTACCTGCGTTTCATGGAGCGCGCCCGCAGCGAGTGGTTGCGTGGGCTCGGTATCGACCAGTCCGCACTCAAGCAAACCACCGGACTGGCGTTCCTGGTGCGCGAAATGCAGATCGACTTCCTCAGGTCTGCCCTGCTGGATGATGAACTGCTGGTAACGGTCGAAGTCAAAGAACGACGCGCAGCCAGTATCCTGTTCAGCCAGACGATCAAGCGGGCCGACGGCAGCAGCGTGATCCGCGCCAAGGTCCGGGTGGCCTGCGTGGATATCCAGCGCATGCGTGCGGCACCGATTCCGACGGACCTGATTCCAGCACTTGCCCCCTGACAACCTGTCCCACGACAACCTGGTTCAAGACAACTTGTTCCAAGACAACCAAGCCGACTGGCGGAGAACCTTCAAACAATGAACGGTGGACTGAACATTTTCTCGCTGATCGCGGATTCGAGCCTGCCCGTGCAGCTAGTGCTGGCCGTGCTGCTGGTGTTCTCGTTCCTGTCGTGGGTGATCATCATCCGCAAGTATTCGCAGACCAAGGCCGCGATGCAGAACGCCGAGGCGTTTGAGGAGCGTTTCTGGTCCGGCGGCGACTTGGCGCAGCTGTTCCGCGAGGTCAGCAATCGTGGCGCCGAGAACGGCGGGATCGAGAACATCTTCGAGTCGGGCTTTCGCGAATTCGCCCGCCAGCGCCAGCGCAAGACGCATGACGTACGCAGCGTGATGGAGAGCTCCGAGCGCGCCATGCAGGTTGCCGGAACCCGCGAAATCGGTTTGCTCGAGCGCAACCTGGAGTTCCTCGCGAACGTCGGTTCGATCAGCCCGTACGTCGGCCTGTTCGGTACGGTGTGGGGCATCATGGGTGCGTTCCAGGGCCTGGGCGAGATGAAGGACGTGACCATTGCGGTGGTTGCGCCGCACATTTCCGAGGCGCTGATCGCCACTGCGATGGGTCTGTTCGCGGCGATTCCGGCGCAGTGGGCGTACAACCGCTACGCAACCAAGGTCGAACGCATCGCCTCGCGCTATGACGTCTTCCAGGAAGAGTTCTCCTCCGTGCTGCAGCGGCAGATCCAGACCGACGACGTGGCCTGAGCGGAGCAGCAATCATGGCAACTCCCCGGCGCCAGAAGCGCTACAAGCTGAAATCCGAAATCAACGTCGTGCCGTACATCGACGTGATGCTGGTGCTGCTGATCATCTTCATGGTCACCACGCCGATGATGAACTCCAGCGTCGATGTGCAACTGCCACAGGCCAACGCCAAGTCGATGCAGCAGAAGAAGGATCCCGTCCTGGTATCGGTGCTGCAGGATGGTCAGCTGTACCTGACCCTGAGCGGCGAGAAGAAGGAACTGGTCGACGAGAACACGCTCAAGGTCAAGGTGGGCGCATTCGTGCAGCAAAATCCTGAGGTCAACGTGCTGGTCGGTGGCGACGAGCGCGGTGCCTATGGCGGTGTGTTCAAGGTTCTGGCCGACCTGCAACAGGCCGGCGTCGCCAAGGTGGGCCTGATGGGACAGCCGGGCGAGCCGCAGAGCCAGGGCAAGAGCGCGTCCGATGGACGAAAGTAAGGCGACGCCGAAGGCGGTCGTTCTTTCCGCCATTCTGCATGTCGGCATCGTGGGGTTTCTGTTCCTCGCGATCCTGCCGTGTTCGAGGTACGAGACTTTCTTCAACGCGCTGGGTCTGCCGGCGTGGATGAACCCAATCCGGTGTTCGGCGCCATTGCAGCTGCAGGGTCCGATCATCCAGGCGGTTCTGATGGGTCCGACCGGCAGCCCGCCGCCCAAGTCAGTCAAGACCAAGCCGATACCCAACACCGTGCCACCACCGCCGGCCGTGACACCGCCCACGCCGCCTCCGCCGGAAAAGCCGCAGGTGCAGACACTGCCTCCGCCGCCCGTGCATCCCGACGTCGTGGATCAGGAGCGTGTGGTCGAGGATGCGATGCAGAAGGCTGACGACGCCAAAAAGGTGCAGGAAGAGAAAGAGCGCCAGCGCCAGGCCGATCTGGACGCGCAGGCGGCCAAGCAGAAACAGGAGAAGCAGAAGCAGATCGACCAGATGCTGGCCAAGATGGACGAGGCGGCGGCGCAGACCCAGAAGGCCGACAGCAAAGCCAAGCAGGCCAAGCAGCAGTTGGAGGATCTGGCCAACGCCAAGGATCAGAGTCAGCCTGACGTGCCCAAGGCCGATCAGCTTCAAACCGGCAACAACAGCCAGAACAGCGACCTCAGCAGTGAATATGCGGCGGCAATTCAGAATGCGGTCACGCCGAATTGGTTGCGTCCGGATAACATGCCCAGCGTTCCGTGCGCGGTTAATATCGTGCAGTCACCCGGTGGTGACGTGATGAGCGCTACGGTTGACCCTAGTTGTCCCTACGACGACGCCGGTCGGCGTTCGGTCGAAAATGCAGTGCTGCGAACCAAGACTTTGCCCTACAAAGGCTTTGAGAGTGTGTTCAAGCGCAACCTAACCTTCACATTCAGACCGCAATGATCAAGCCCATGCGCAAACTAAGCTCAAGCTTCGCCCTCGCCCTGCTGGCCATTGCGGCGCTGTTCGCCGGCCCTCTTGCAGCCCAGTCGCTGAACATCGACATCGTCGGTGGCGTAAAGACCGCCACGCCGATCGTGGTGGTGCCGTTCGCCCAACAGGGTGGCGCGCCGCTGACGACCGACATTGCCGATGTGATGCGCAACGATTTCAACCGCTCCGGCAAATTCCGTTCGCTGGACAAGCCCAGCATCGTGGAATTCCCGGCGCAGGGGTCCGACATCAAGTTCGCCACCTGGCGTCTGCTCAAGCAGGACTACATCACGGTGGGCCGCGTCAGTGACGCCGGCGGCGGCATGCTGAAGGTCGATTTCGAGCTGTGGGATGTCAACAAGCAGCAGAGCCTGCTGGCGCAATCGTTCACCGCGCCGGCCGGTGACTTGCGTGGTGTCGCGCATCAGATTGCCGACCTGGTCTATCAGAAGATCACCGGCGTACGTGGCGCGTTCTGGACCCGCATCGCCTATATCACCGCGGTGGGCCTGGGCAACAACACGACCTATTCGCTGATCGTGGCGGATTCGGACGGCTTCAACCCGCAGGTCGTCGCACGCTCGAAGGAGTCGCTGCTGTCGCCGGCGTGGTCGCCGGATGGCAAAAAGATCGCCTACGTTTCGTTCGAGAGCGGCAACTCACATATCTACATCCAGGATCTGACCACGGGTGCGCGTCAGCTGATCGAAGCGCACAGCAAGGGCATCAACAGTGCGCCGTCGTTCTCGCCGGACGGCAACAGGCTGGCGGTGTCGTTGTCCTTCGTGGGCAACCCGCAGATTTTCGTGACCGACCTCAGCGGGCATAGCGAAACCCAGCTCACCCGTGGCGGCCTGGCTATCAATACCGAGCCGGTATGGGCGCCCGATGGGCAGAGCATCTATTTCACGTCCGACCGCTCCGGCAAACCGCAGATCTACCAAGTATCGGCTGGCGGTGGCGAGGCGCAGCGAATCAGTTTCCAGGGTCAGAACAACGCCAAGGCTTCGATCAGCTACGACAGCAAGCAGATCGCGATGGTGCAGGGCAACGGGAACGTGTATCGTATTGCCATCATGGACCGTAGTCTGGGAGGCCAAGTGCGATTTGTGTCGCAAGGTCCCATCGACGACAGTGCATCGTTTGCGCCTAATGCAAGCATGCTGTTGTATGCCGCCACCGATGGTAATCGCGGAGTGCTTTACTCCGTGTCCAGCGATGGCTTGGTGCGACAGCGGCTAGCACTTGCCGGTGGCAATGTGCAGGAGCCTGCATGGGGTCCATATAGGGAACACTGATTTTTCGTGCTGCAACGCACAAGCGCTGCGGTATGATGCCCACGGATCGGGCCCGAACAATGCCTTTGGCGTGTTTCGGTTTCCGGTTGCGGCTCCTTGCCGCGCCAACTCGTCAGAGTGATTGTACGAAATTGCGCACAATCACCCTTTCGTAGTGTCAAAATAACAGCCGGTTAACCGGCGTCGCCGTCCCGTTACCATTATCTATCGTTTTGTCGGAACTCAACTCGTAAGGAACGTCATCATGAATAAGACCGTTCGCGTCGCACTGGTTGCCTTGTTGTGCGTTGGTGCAGCTGCTTGCGCCAAGAAGCAGGCAGTCCAGCCGCAGCAGCCCGCCCAGGAACAGACCACCCAGACTCAGAGCAACGAGACCACTGGTAAGTACAAGCTTGGCGATCTCGATACCGATGCCTGCCTGCGTCAGCGCGTCGTGTACTTCGATTTCGACAAGACCGAAATCAAGCCGGAGTTCCAGCAGATCATGGCGTGCCACGCCAAGTACCTGCAGGATCGCCCGACCTCGCAGGTCCGTCTCGAAGGCAACACCGACGAGCGCGGTACGCGTGAATACAACCTTGGCCTCGGCGAGCGTCGTGGTAAGGCTGTGTCCGACGCGCTGCAGGCAGCCGGTGGTTCGGCCAGCCAGCTCAGCGTGATCAGCTACGGCAAAGAGAAGCCGGTGTGCCGCGAGCACAACGAGGATTGCTGGAGCAAGGATCGTCGCGTCGAGATCGTCTACACGGCGCAGTAATTGATGAAGCGACTGGCTTGCGGTTTGGGTTTCACAGCCAGGTTCAGCATGGTGGGCGCGATCGCGTCCGCCATGCTGTTCGCGTGTGTGGCAAGTCCGGTATTCGCGCAGGATTCTCGGCTGAGTCTGGCCGATCGCGTCGCGCTGCTTGAGCAGCAGGCGCAGAACAAGGACCAGAGCGGTATCGGCATGGTCAACCAGATGCAGCAACTGCAGGCGCAGGTGCAGCAGCTGCAAGGCCAGATCGAAGAATTGCAGCACAATCTGCAAGAGCTCAACGACAAGAACAAGGCGCAGTATGCCGACCTCGATGGCCGTCTCGGGCGTCTTGAGGGCGGCACTGCTGGTGCGGGTGCAGGAGCTGCGGCAGGTGCCGTGGCAGCCAGTCCGCAGCCGGCCAATCCACCGGCAGCGGCAGCCGCAGCCGTTGGCAGCAACAACAATGGTCAGGCGAACCCCGCCGCAGCTGGCAGCGCGGATCCCGCCGCTGCCCAGGCTGCCTACAACGTGGCTTTCAAGGCATTGCAAGCCGGCGATTATGTGCAGGCGTCGCGTCAGTTTCGCAGTTTCATCCAGCAATACCCCAATCATGCACTCACGCCCAACGCCTATTACTGGCTGGGCGAGTCGTACTACGTCACGATGAACTACCCCGTGGCGCTTGAATCCTTCCAGCACCTGCTGAGTCAGTTTCCGCAAAGCGAAAAGGCGCCCGACGCGCTGCTCAAGATCGGCTATAGCCAGCTCGAGCTGAAGCAGGATGCGGCGGCCAGGGCCACGCTCAGCTCGGTGAAGACCAAATACCCGGGTTCCAAGGCAGCCAGCCTGGCCCAGGAACGTCTGCAGCACATCGCGCAGCCGCCGGCCAACTGAGGGCGCGGCGGTGAGCGGCAACAGCGCACTCGTGGCGTCTACCACGTCTGCTTCAGTCGTCACCGAACGGCTGCGCATTACCGAGATATTCCACTCGATCCAGGGCGAGGCCGATGCCATTGGCTGGCGCACGGTGTTCGTGCGGCTTACCGGCTGCCCGTTGCGCTGCGTCTGGTGCGATACCGAGTACTCATTCTACGGCGGCGACTGGCACGCGATCGATGACATCCTTGCGCAGGTGGCTTCGTACGGTGCGAAACACGTTTGCGTGACGGGTGGCGAGCCGCTGGCGCAGAAGCGTTGCCTGATCCTGCTGAAAAAACTGTGCGACGCCGGCCATGAGGTATCGCTGGAAACGTCCGGTGCGCTGGACGTATCCGCGGTCGATCCGCGCGTGCGCAAGGTGATGGATCTGAAGGCACCCGATTCCGGCGAGAGTCAGCGCAACCTGTGGTCGAATCTCGATCATCTGCTGGCGCACGACCAGATAAAGATCGTGATCGCCAGCCGCGCCGACTACGAATGGGCATGCGCGATGCTGACCGAGCATGCGCTTGCGCAGCACTGCATGGTGCTGTTCTCGCCCGTGCACGGTTCCGTGCAGCCGCGTGAGCTGGCCGAGTGGATCATTGCCGACAAGTTGCCGGTGCGTTTTCAGATGCAGCTGCACAAGCTGCTGTGGAACGACGCGGCCGGTCACTGACCGGCGGTACGCGCGATCGCAAGCGCGACAAGTTTATGCGCGCCGGCCTGTGTTGCCGGTGGCGTTCGCGGCCGGTGTCCGGTCACCCATCGTGGAATAGTCATGTCTCAAAACACTTTGCGTAAAGCTGTCGTCCTGGTTTCCGGCGGCATGGATTCGGCGGTCACCATCGCTTTGGCCCGGGAGCAGGGCTATCAGGTACATGCGTTGAGCGTGGCCTATGGCCAGCGGCACAGCTCGGAACTGGCGGCATCGGATCGCGTGTCGCAGATGCTCGGTGCGGTGGAGCATAAGACGGTAAGCGTTGACCTGCGCAGCATCGGCGGCTCCGCGCTTACTGCCGACATCGATGTGCCACTGGATACCCCCGCGCACGGGGCCCACGCCGGTGCAAGTGATGAAGATATTCCGGTGACCTATGTGCCGGCACGCAACACCATCATGCTGTCGATCGCGCTGGGTTGGGCCGAGGTGCTCGGTTCCAATGACATCTGGTGCGGCGTCAACGCGGTCGATTATTCCGGCTATCCGGACTGCCGCCCCGCGTTCGTCGAGGCATTCGAGACGCTGGCGAATGTTGCGACCAAGGCCGGCGTGGAAGGCGCCGGCATTCGCATCCATACACCGCTGATGCGCATGAGCAAATCGGATATTGCGCGCGAGGGACAGCGTCTGGGCATCGATTTTTCGGTCACCGTGAGCTGCTACAAGGCCGACAGCGAAGGCCGCGCCTGCGGTCATTGCGATGCGTGCCGACTGCGCGCGCAGGGCTTTCGCGAGGCGGGTCTGCCGGACCCCACGCGTTACGTCTGAGCGGCGTTGCTTGTGCCGCTGCCGCCCAGCCCGTAAAATTGCCGGCTTGGCTTTAAAAATGATGGGCCGTTAGCTCAGTTGGTAGAGCAGTAGACTTTTAATCTATTGGTCCCGGGTTCGAATCCCGGACGGCCCACCACTCTTCAGAGCGCCCTTTGGGCGCTCATTTTTTTTGTGCCGCGCGCTACCACGCCCCCTCGGCAGCGCCTTGCGCCTCGCAGTTACTGCTTGCCGACGACCAGCAGGGTGAACCCGTTGACCGGAGCACCCTTTGGCGTGGCATCGGCGGCGACCAGATAGGTCAGGTGTGTGGTGGGGTCCAGGGCGAGTGTGCGTGCACCTTGCTGGGTCGCCACGTTGGCCAGCACCGTGTAGTGGTCGGCGTCGTCCTCATGCACGATGGTCAGCGTACCGTCGTGGTTCGAGCTGTAGACCAGTCGCGTTTGTGCATCGAACGCAGCAGCATCCGGCCCCTTGCCAATCGCTACCTTGGCTACCTGGTGGCCATTGTCGGCATCGGTGACGATCATCAGGTTGTTGTCACACACCGAGAACAACCGTGCCGACGCGGCATCGTAAGTGAGTCCGGAAGGCGAGTCGCATGGCGCCAGGCTCCAGACGTTCTGCACCTTGTTGGTCTTCGTGTCGAGCCGGACCAGTTCGCCCTTGTCCTCCAGATTGACGAACATATGGCCATGGCCATCAACGACCGCAAACTCCGGCCGGCCGGGCAAGCTGATGGTCGCCACTTCCTTGCCGGCGACCGGATCGATCACGCTGGCTGAATTGCTGTGTCCGTTCATGGTCAGCACGTGACCCGTCGCCGGATCGAACACGATCGCATCGGGGTTCTGCCCGCTTACCGGAATATTGCCGAGCGTCTTCAGCGACTCCAGATCGATCACGCTGACGCTGTTGCCCTGGCCGTTGCTCACATAGCCACGATGCTGGGTCAGTGCCAGCGCGACCCCATGCGCGTGGCTCATGCCGGGAATCTCGGTGAGCAGCTTGCCGCTGCCGGTATCGACCACCATCACCCGGTCGTTGCGGGTGATGAACAGATGGTGCGCGGCTGGATCAATACTGAGGTAGTCCCAGCCGCCAGTGCCGCCAAGTAGATGGCGTTGCTGCACGGCATAAGTCGCCGCGGGGAGCTGAGCGGCGCGGGCTGCGGCAGGGCTGATCGCCCATGCTGCCAGCAGAGCTGCTGGCAGCAACAAGGTCAATGATTTCATCGGTGACTCCAGAGGCGGATCGGAGGGGTACGCGTACCCGGTCAGCATGCCTGCCGGACGATTAGCGATCGCTTTGGCGCGCAGGCTGGCTTGATCGCCTCAGGGGCCGCCGCGGGCGGCAGTCCAGGCTGCCATCATGGCCGCGCGTAGCTGCTGCGGCGAAACCGGCTTGTGCAGCAGCGTGATCTTCGCCGCGATGATGTCGCGCAGGCGCTCGCTGCGGGTCTCGCCGGTGATCAGCAGGCGCGCGAATGGAGCTTCGTCATCGGGTTGATAGTGTCGATCAAGCGCGGCAAACACGTCGAGCGCGCGCTCGCCGGCGCGCAGGTTCAGGTCGGATATCACGATGTCCGCCGGCCCGGGCCAGTCCTCGATCGCCACCATCGCCTGCAGAAGGTCCTCGGCCACGGCTACATCACAACCCCAGCTACGCAGCAGATAACGGATGCCGGAAAGAATCGCCGGATCGTCGTCCATGACCAGCACGCGCTTGCCCGACAGATCCGCAGGCAAGTCTTCGGCGAATCCCGCCAGCTCCAGTTGCGCGGGTACGGTTGGCAGCTGGAAATGGAACACGCTGCCGCGCCGCAGTTGCGACTTCACGAGCACCTGGGTATCGAGCAGTTCGGCCAGTCGCTGCACGGTCGCCAGGCCAAGGCCCAATCCGGGATGCGAGCCGTCGTCGGACCCCACCTCGGGATGATCGTCGATCCGGTAGAACTCATCGAACACGCTGGAAAGGTGTTCGGCCGCAATGCCGTTGCCGGTATCCCACACTTCGATGCGCAACCGCGCTTCGCCATCGCGCCGCACGCCGATCAGCGCGCCACCCTGATGGGTGTAACGCAGCGCGTTGCTGACCAGGTTGTTGAGGATGCGCGTCAGCATGCTGCGATCGCTGCGAACCCACATGCCGGTCTGGCGCATGGTCAGGCGCAAGCCGCGCTGTTCGGCAACCATGCCGAAGTTGCGGTTGACCTCGGCAAAGATCTGGTCGAGCGGAAACTCGCTGATTTCGACCTGTATCGCGCCAGCTTCCAGCCGCGACAGGTCGAGCAGCTCGCTGAATAGATGATCGAGCGACTGCACGCACTCCTGGATATGCGCGATGCGGTCCAGTCGCAGTGGATCGTACTCATCTACCGCCAGTGCAGAAGAAAACAATGTCAGCGCGTACAGCGGCTGACGCAGGTCGTGCGAGGCGGCCGCGAGAAAGCGCGCCCTGGCCACGCTGGCCGCTTCCAACGCCGCATTCTTGCTCGCCAGTTCCAGCGTGGCGTGTTCGATTTCCTGTTCCATCCCGCGTCGCACGTCGTACAGCTCCGCTGCCGCGTGGTTGAAGCCCTGCTGCAGCTCGCCGATCTCGGTGCGATCGGTCACTGCCACCGCGACTTTACGGTCGCCCTTGCCCAGTAGTCGCACCGCGCCAGCGAGGTGCCGCAACGGGAAGCTGATCCAGCGCGCCACCTGCCAGCCGATCACGCCGGCGACAAACAGGCTCAGGAGCAACACGATCAGCGCATTGCGCAGGCTCTCCTCTTGCGTGGCGATCGCATCATGCATGCTTACATCCACCAACACCGAACCGAGCGCGGGTTGCTGCGGATGATCCCGATCGATCACGTCGTGCGCCACGGTGAGGATTTCCTGAGTACCGTCGCTGTCGTCGGGCTTGCGGTTGTCGGCGAGGATCTGGCCGTCGGCGGTGCGGATCTGCACGCGCGTCACATGCGGCAGGCCGCCGATCGAATGGGCAATGCCCAGCAACTGACGCAGCTCCATGTTGCGCAGCGGCTGCACGCAGACCGAGGCGGTCTGGGTCGCGATCGCATCCGCCGTGCCCTGCGCCATGCGGTGCAGGGTGATCAGCTGATGGCGGGTCAGCAGGGTTACCAGCAAGGTGGCGGTGATCAGCGTAGGCACCAGCGCGACAAAGGCCAGCCGCTGCGTCAACGACGTCCGTTGCCACAGCCGCATTGGCCAGGAGTTGGTCGCCATGTCCATCCGCCCCGCACCTCCCCTGCATCGCCTCGCCGCATCAGTGCAACGAGGCCGGTCGGTTCACTCCGTGCGCAGCTGCGCATCGAGGGTGCAGCCCCACACTAGCGCGAAATGGCCGCGTTGGCAGCTGATCGGGCGCCAGTTTGGCGGCGCCGGTCTGGCGAATGGCTCAATCGACGTGTTTGATTGCCTGCCGGTAGCGCCGGGTGAGACGCTCGATCAACAGGGGCAGCAAGGCGAGCACGGCGATCGCCGCGAGCGGCAGCATCACTTCGCGATGCATTAACAGGTCGAAGCCAAACGTGCTGCTCTGGCTCATCACGTCGCCGAGGCCAGCGCCGATCGAGCTCTCGAACCACAACATCGTGGTGCCGCCCACCCAGGTAGCGCCAAGGAACAGCCACAACGAGCAACGCAACCACGCCAGGCACACGGTGACGATGCCGAAGGGCACCATCGGCACGAAACGAAGGAACAGGGTGTAGCTGACCGGATGGCGTTCAAAGCCGTGATGCAGCTTCTCGACCACCTTGGGTGGATGCTTGCTACCAGCGCCAAAGGCATAGCGGCTGGCCAGATAAAGGATCAGCGAGCCCAGTGTCAGGCCGATCGACGAGCACGCCGTACCGTCGATCGTGCCAAACGCGATACCGCCGGCAAGGATCACCACGATGGTGCCGGGAATTCCGGTGGAGGTGACCAGCGTCAACAAGCCGATATAAGCCAGCCGCCACATCCAGGGATGCTCGGCGATATGCGCGCGCAGCTCATGCTGGTGCGCGACTACCTGTTCGGGATGCAGTCGGTCGAACGCGCCGGAGAAAAACAACACGACACCCGCCAGCAGCAGCAGGATCAGTGGCAGCGCGGCGCGCAGGCGGCTCAATACGCTATTCCGGTGGTGCCGTAGGCTGCCAGCACGGTGCGCGCCTGATCGCGCAGGATGTCGCGACGCACGGCGATATGGCGGCGCTCCAGTTCGCCGATCCAGTCGGCCGGCAACGGGCCTTCGTCGAAATCGGTGAGTTCCTCGACGTCATCGGAGCGCGCGCCAATCAATAGTTCGTCAATGCCGGCCCAGACCATCGCGCCGTAGCATTGGCAGCACGGCTGTGAGCTGGTGGCCAGCACGTAGTGGCCGTCGTCCTCATTCATCCGGGACCGGCTCAGGCGTTGCTGCGCGATCATGATCGCCATCATTTCAGCATGCGCCACCGAACAGTTTTGTGACACCACCCGGTTTACGCCCACCGCGACCAGGCGACCACTGACGGCATCGAACACGGCGGCGCCGAACGGGCCGCCACCACCGCGCTCGACATTCTGCCGCGACAATTCGATCGCCAGGCCGACGCGCTCGTCGTCGCTGGCATAGCGTTGGCCGATATCGGCGACCTCATCGATCCATGGAGGCAGGGTGAGATGAATCTGCAGCGGCAGCATGCTCTCGCTCCGTCTATTGACCAGCCTGCTTTGCCCACGTATCGCGCAACGTCACGGTGCGGTTGAACACCGGTACCGTGGCGCGATGGTCGACCCGATCCGCTACAAAGTAACCCAACCGCTCGAACTGGAAACGCTGCTCCGGCTCTACGGCAGCGGCGGCCGGTTCAAGCCACGCCTGCACCACGCGCTTGGCTAGCGGGTTGACGTGGTCGAGCCAGCTCTTGCCGTCTTCCTCGCTGTCCGGTGCGGCCACGCTGAACAAGCGGTCGTAGATACGCACTTCGGTGGCTACGGCGTGCTTTGCGCTGACCCAGTGGATGGTGCCCTTCACCTTGCGGTCGGCACCGGGCATGCCATGCCGGGTTTCCGGATCGAGCGTGCAGCGCAATTCAGTCACGTTGCCGTCGGCGTCCTTGATCACCTGTTCGCATTTGATGATGCCGACGCCGCGCAGGCGCACTTCGCCTTCCGGCTTCAGGCGGTGGAATCCTTTTGGCGGCACCTCGGCGAAGTCTTCGCGCTCGATCCACAGCTCGCGCGCAAACGGGACTTCGCGCATGCCGAAGCTGTCGTCCTTCGGATGGTTAGCGAAGTGCAGCGTTTCCTCGTGGCTTTCCGGCAGATTGGTGAGCACCAGCTTCAGCGGATCGAGCACCGCCATCCGGCGCGCAGCGGTGATGTCCAGATCCTCGCGGATGCAGTTCTCCATGATCGCGTAATCGATCACGCTGTTCTGTTTGCTGATGCCCACGCGCTCGATCAGCAGGCGCAGCCCGGCCGGTGTGAAACCGCGCCGGCGCAGACCGCGCAGAGTGTTCATGCGTGGGTCGTCCCAGCCGTCCACATGGCCTTCGCTGACCAGCTGCGCCAGCTTGCGCTTGCTGGTGATCGCGTAGCTCAGGTTCAGCCGCGAGAACTCGATCTGCCGCGGCTTGTCCGGCTGCGTCGGCAAGCCGGCGGCCAGCAGTGACTGCCATAGCTGCGGGTTGTTCGGCAGGTCGACATGGTCGACGAACCAGTTGTACAGCGGGCGATGGTCCTCGAACTCCAGTGTGCACAGCGAATGGGTGATGCCTTCCAGCGCATCGGACAAGCAGTGCGCGTAGTCATACATTGGATAGATCGGCCACGCATCACCGGTGTTCTGGTGGGTGATCTTGCGGATGCGGTAGATCGCCGGGTCACGCATGTTGATGTTGCCGGCGCTCATGTCGATCTTCGCGCGCAGTGTCTTGCTGCCGTCGGCAAATTCGCCCGCGCGCATGCGACGGAACAGGTCGAGGTTCTCCTCCACGCTGCGCTCTCGGTAGGGCGAATGACGGCCGCCGGTGGTCAGCGTGCCGCGGTACTCGCGCATCTCCTCGGCATTCAGATCGTCCACATAAGCCACGCCGTCTTCGATCAGCTTGAGCGCCGAGCGGTAGAACACCTCGAAATAATCCGAGGCGTGACGCAGCGCATGCCACTCGAAGCCGAGCCAGCGCACGTCGTCCTTGATGCCCTCGACAAACTCAGGGTCTTCCTTGCCCGGATTGGTATCGTCCAGGCGCAGGTTGCACCAGCCGCCGAATTGCGCAGCGATGCCGAAGCTCAGGCAGATCGCCTTCGCGTGGCCGATATGCAGGTAACCGTTCGGCTCTGGTGGAAAGCGTGTGTGTACCGCCTGGTGCTTGCCTGCGGCGAGGTCGTCGCGCACGATCTGCCGGATGAAATCCTGACCTGCGACGGCCGCTGTCGGGGTGGCGAGGGCGGCGGCGGGATTTTCAGTCGACATCAGGCGAAGCTCGCGTACGGTGGCGGAACATCCAAGTTTACCCTGTCGCCCGTATCGGGCGCAGGGTGCCCCGGAGGAGCTGAACAGATCTGGCTGAACGGCGGCCCCGGCCGGCCGGGACAAGCCATCCCTTGCCCCGCACTGGCGCGGTGGCGTAGCGTGCACCCATGCATACCATCTATCGAGCTGAAAACCTGTTTGACGCCCATCTGGTCAAGGATGCGCTGGAACATGCGGATATTCCGGCGTTCATCTCCGGCGAATACCTCACCGGCGCGGTGGGCCAGCTCCCCGCGATGGACTACATCGCGGTGATGGTGCCCGAATCGAGCGTGGCGACCGCCAGCAGCATCGTGCGTGAAGTGGAAGCTCGGCTCAGCGAGGCGCGGCTGGCGATCCATGAAAACGGTGCCTCCGACGACCCGGCGGCCGTCCCCTGTTGAGTGCGGGCGTTCTCTGCGGTGCGAGTGGTTGCGACGTCATCGGAACTTCGAGGAGCCGCTTCTTGCTCGTCATTCCTGCGAAGGCAGGAACCTAGCGCCGTTGCCTCTCTGGAACTTGAGCCCACTGGGTCCCTGCCTTCGCAGGGATGACGAGCCGGGGTACGGGTTATTCGAGGGGCCCAATCAAGGAATTCCATGCAAGATCAAGCGGTATTGAATCTGGTCGCACTGATCCGCGCCGTGCCCGATTTCCCCAGCCCCGGCGTGATGTTTCGTGATGTCACTCCGCTGCTGGCTGATGCCGGCGGTTTTGCCCGCTGCATCGACGCGCTGGCCGAGCCGTGGCAGGGCAGCGAGGTGCAGGCGGTATGCGGCATCGAGGCCCGAGGCTTCATTTTCGGTGCAGCGCTGGCGCAGAAGTTGCACGCCGGCTTCGTGCCATTGCGCAAACCCGGCAAGCTGCCGCCACCCGTCGTGACGGTGAACTATCAGCTGGAATATGGCAGCGACCGGCTGGAGGCGCAAAGTGACGCGCTGAAGCCAGGCGAGCGCGTATTGATCGTCGATGACGTACTGGCCACTGGCGGCACGCTGGCGGCAGCACGCGCCCTGATCGACCAGCTGGGTGGCGAACTTGTGGGTGCCAGCGTGGTCATTGAACTAGCAGCGTTGCAGGGTCGGGCGCGCTGGCAAGGCAACACACCACTGCACAGCCTGTTGCGCTATTGAGTCGTGCTTCTCCCGTCGCCATGTAGGCGGTGCCGGCT
>JBAPPP010000055.1:0-3401 GCA_049280175.1 Rhodanobacter sp. | reverse complement strand
CGTCATAGTCAGTACCGCGATGGCTGAACCGGAAACGCCGGCACCACCTTTGGATGTGACCAACAAAATCAGCAGCAGACCCAACTGTGCCTGCCAGCCCAACGCCGTACCGGTGGCCTGAGCCAGGAACACCGCCACCGCTGCAAAATAAAGGCAGGTGCCGTCGTGATTGAAGCTATAGGCAGTAGGCAACACCATGCCGACCACCGATTCGTCCACACCGAGGCGAGTGAGCTTTTCGGTGAGCTGCGGAAACACGCTCTCCGATGAACTGGTACCGAGTACCAGCACCAGCTCCTCGCGAAAGTAACGCATCAGTTTGAACAGGCTAAAACCACAAACATGCGAAATCGGAGCAAGCACCAGCAGCAGGAAAACCACGCACGTAAGCCCGAATTCACCCACCAGCTTGGCCAGTGGCAGCAAGCTGCCGAGACCGAACTTGGCCGTGGTGAAAGCGATCGCACCGAACGCCGCGATGGGTGCGATTTTCATCACCTGGCGGATGACCCAGAACAAGGCCTGCTGGACCGCATCGACGACGCGTAGTACCGGTTGCGCGTTCTCACCGAGACTGGCCAGACCGCAGGCAAACAGCACCGAAAACAGCAGGATCTGCAGGATATCGCCGTGACTGAACGCACCGACGGCTGAAGTCGGCACCAGATTCGTGAGGAACTCGCCAAAGCCGTGCGCCATGGGTGCCGCCTGGTCGCCCGCGTCCATGCCCTGCTTGAGCGCGGCCGGGTCGACGTGCATGCCCACGCCGGGCTTGAGCACGTTGATGGCGATCAGGCCGATCACCAGCGCCACACTGGTGACCACCTCGAAATACACCATCGCCTTGAGTGCGATGCGCCCGACTTTGCCCATGTCGCGCACGCTGGCAATGCCGTGAGTGACGGTGCAGAAAATGATCAGCCCCACCACCATCTGGATCAGGCGGATAAAGATGTCGCCCAGCGGCTTGAGGCTGGCACCGACATCCGGCCACAGCACACCCACCAGCACGCCCAGCGCCATGCCCGCCAGCACCTGGAAAGTCAGGTCGCGATAGAAGGGGCGTCGCTGTGAGATGGCATGCATTTATAGGTTTACCGGGCGGGTCGTGGTGAAACTGAACTCTAGACGGGTATCGGGCCAATGGTCTGTACGTTAGCGCGATCGGCGATGTCAGGCCGCCTCGCTTCCCAGCAAAGCGTGAGCGGGTCCCAACACCTCGTCGAGACTGAGCTTGCGCGGCAGCAGCGCCTGCTCAACGCAGGCGTCGATGATCCATTCCAGCGGACCGCGCAACGCGTCAAAGCCCGATAGAGTCTTGCGCGGACCGGCCGTGATTTGCTGCTGGCTTTCAGCTTGCGCGAACAGGCCGTAGGCAGCGCGCATGGCAGCCGGCTCACGCTTGCAGGTCTCGGCACTGGCGGCCACCACATGATTGATCGGCACGAAGCCATGCTGCTGCGCCCAAGCCAGGTCCTTGGCCTTGGCGTCGGCGATCACCGGCACATAGTCATCGCCCTCAGGCAGGTCGTTGCCAAAAATCGCCGCATCGACGTCACCCTCCCGCAGCATTTCCAGCAGCCCTTTGCCATGCGCCGGATGCTCGACAAACGGCGGATCCTGATATTGCTCCACATGGGCCGGGTCATGAGTAATCCAGCGGATATCGGGCGTGGCCAAGCCGTAGTCCTCGACCAGATGCGCGCGCACCCACATGCCCGTGGTCTGGGTATACGAGCGCACGCCGATGCGCTTGCCACGCAATTGTTCGGGTTTGACCTCACCATGCGGGCGATACGAAACCAGGCAGCCGCGCTGATAGCGCGAGGCTACGACTACCGGCAGCAACACGACCGGCCGCTTGAACGCTATCGCCTGCAAGGCGGTGACGATCGCGAGTTCCGAAATATCGAACTCCGCCTTGCGCACCATGGGCGCAAAGGCTTCGTGGATGGGATTGATCTCGGTGAAATCGAGCACCACGCGGTCGCTCTTGAGCGCACCATTCTTCAGCGGCGTGGTCAGCGCGGTGGTCTTCAATACGGTATGCAGATGGACCGGCTGGCTCATGCCGCCACTCCCGCCAGCGCTGGATAAATGCGGGTGACGGTTCCCCCGAAGATCATTGCCTGCTGAGCCTCGGTCAAACTGGACAGCACGTCGCCCGCCGTCGTCGCCAGTTCACCGAGTGAACCTTCGGCCGCCGGAAAGTTGGAGCCCCAGGCGATGCGTTCGGCGCCGAAGGTACTCACCAGCTTTTCCAGGAAAGCCGTCGGGTTGGAATGGCCTTGGGCGGCTGCAGCCAGTGTGCGGTTGGTTAGCTTGAGGTAGACGCCCTCGAACTCGGCCATATCGAACAACGCCTGCGCAGCCTTGTACGGCGGCCCGTCATCCAGGTCCGGACGAGCACAGTGATCCAGCAACACACGCACCTTGGGAAAATGCTCCAGCAAGGTGCGCAGGGTGGGCAGGCCTTGCATGGTCATCTGCAGGCAAATGGGAATTCCGATTTTTTCGGCATGCGCCCAGGCCGGGTAGGAATCCTTGTGACCAAGCCAATCCGATTGGCCGGGCATGGTGGTGCCCGTCGTGAACAAGCGAAAGCCGTGCAAACCCTGAGCTTCCCAATGATCGATTCGCTCCACCGCATCCGGTGCCAGCGCATCGATGGAATACACGCCGACCAGGCGCTCGGGGTAAGCCCGCACCGTGTCGACCACATAGCTGTTGTCGTGTCCGTACACGGTCGAGGCTTGCACCACCACGGCCTTGGCAATGCCGGCGGCGTCCAAAGCCTCGATCACGCCTTCCGCACTCACGGGACGCTCCTGTGACCACGCGGACTGATGACCACCGATCGGGTTTTGCGGGTACTTCAACGCGTCGGAAGCAATGGCGTGCAAATGGGAATCGATGATCTTCATGGGGCGGTCAGTTCATTCGCAGCGTTAGGATGGGCGTTAAGCAGGTTTGTATTGCGGCGCAACGTTCGACAGATCGATACCAGCGGTAGAACTGACGACTTTGATGCTGCGCTGCGCAAGAAAGGTGTCGTGCTGACTTTCGACTTTGATATCGACCGTCATCGGGCTTCTTTGCCCTTGCGCATTTCGAGAGCAGAATCTGCGCGAAAACGCCCGTATTGCCTAATTCGTTTTACTGTCCGCTTATAAGTAAATACTATTGATTGTGTATGGATAAAGTTTATGCCTTGAATCTTCGCCACCTGGATGCGCTGAGCGTCATCTCCGGCGCCGGCAGCATGAGCGCGGCGGCCGAGCAGGTCAGCCTGTCGCAACCGGCACTGGCCCAAGCCGTCGGCAAGCTCGAACGCCATCTTGAAGTTCGCCTGTTCGAACGCCGCGCCGCCGGCATGCGTCCTACCACTGCCGGGGTTGCCT
>JBAPPP010000054.1:0-14326 GCA_049280175.1 Rhodanobacter sp. | reverse complement strand
GCTCAGCGGCGTTCGCGTGAGTCAGTTGCGCGGCCAGTGCCAGGGCGCCCTCTCGCGAGTCCGCCAGGCGTGTCCACAACAGCAGGCTCACACTGCCACCGGGTGCGAGCGTCACGCGTCGACGCAGGCTGAATACCGGGTCGAGTACGCAGCCGGTGGTGTTCGACAGCGCGGCACCTGGCTGCATCGCCTGCGCATGGCGCAAGC
Source organism: Rhodanobacter sp. (assembly GCA_049280175.1). Lineage (GTDB taxonomy): Bacteria > Pseudomonadota > Gammaproteobacteria > Xanthomonadales > Rhodanobacteraceae > Rhodanobacter. The sequence goes on along the minus strand of JBAPPP010000054.1, from coordinate 14,119 downwards.
TGCGACCCCGGCCGAGAAAACGTGCGCGGTCGGTTTCATACTCGGGTGCCGCGTCCTCGGTTTGCCTCGCTATTTGCAGTGCGTGCGCCGCCCATACTTCGGCTTCGCTGTTTGCGCGCCGGCGCCGGGTGGCCAGCAACATGCCATGCTCGGCGTCCCATTCGGTCTGCACGAACATCTTGGAGAATGCCGGATGCGCGTTGTCGGCCCCGATCGGCCCGATCACCAACTCGGCATACGAGGTCACTGAGAACGTGCGCGTGCGATCGCCGTGGTTGCTCAAGGTAAGACGGCGCAGCTCGATGTCGGCATCGAAGGCCACGGCCACTTCCAGCGTGCTGTGCAGACTGTTGTGGCGGCGACTGAAGGTGGCCCGACCGGAGCCGAAGGCCGCCGCATCATCGGGCATGTTGATGCCATGTGGTCGCTGGGTGGCCGACCATACGGCGCCGTCCTCTTCGTCGCGCAGCAGCAGATAGCTGCCCCAGCCGTCGCCGGTGGGGTCTTCGCGCCAGCGCGTCACCGCCATGTCATGCCATTGGCTGAAGCCGGAGCCGTTGCCATTCAGCATTACGCTGTAGTGGCCGTTCGAGAGCAGGCAGCGCTGGTGCCCATTGATGGTACGGGAGGAATGGGATGGCATGGGCGAACCGCTCGGCGACGATAAAGTCGCGAGCATGCGCCATCAAGGGCATTCGTGGCGTCAACCTGAGCTTCACCCTTCGCCAGAGTAGGATGACGCTGCTGCGGATCAGCGTTTCGCGGCGCCGCCGGCTGATCCGCTGCCTTTTTTCTCCATGCCGTTGCCACCGAGACAGACCCGATCCGATCCATGTGCGCCCATCCGTTCAGTCATCCCTTCCTGTCCTGGTTCGCCGTGCACGAGATTCGCTTCGATCCGTTGACCATTGCACTCTGGCAAAGCCCGGAACCGATTCAATGACCCAGTTACCCACGCTCACGGACGAGGCACTGCTCGATCGGCTGCAACATGCCGCATTCGGCTACTTCCTGCAGACGGTGAATCCACTCAATGGTCTGGTGGCCGACACCTCGCGTGACAATTCCCCGGTCAGCATCGCCGTTGTCGGCTTTGCACTGTCGTCGTATCCGGTGGCGGTGGAGCGTGGCTGGATGGAGCGTACCGATGCCGTCCAGCGTACTCTCGCGGCGCTGCGTTTCTTTCGCGACAGCGATCACAGCGGCAGCCCCACGGCGACCGGCTACAAGGGTTTCTACTATCACTTTCTCGACATCCACACCGGTGTGCGCGTGTGGCAGTCGGAACTGTCGATGATCGACACCGCGCTGCTGATCGTCGGCATGCTCACCGCCAGCACGTATTTCACCGCCGATACGCCGGATGAAACCGAGCTGCGCGAATTGGCCGATTTCCTCTATGCGCGCGTCGACTGGCAGTGGGCACAGGGCGGCGGATATACCATCAAGCAGGGCTGGAAGCCGGAGAGCGGATTTCTGCACTACGGCTGGGAGGGCTATAGCGAGGCGATCGTGTTGTATGTGCTGGCGATGGGGTCGCCGACGCACCCGATCAGCGGCGATTGCTACGCCGCGTGGACGGCTACCTATCAGTGGGAAAACCTGTACAACCACGATTACCTGTACGCCGGTCCGCTGTTCATCCATCAGTTCTCGCATGCGTGGATCGACCTGCGCGGCATCCGTGACAGTTTCATGCGCGAGAAGGACTCCGATTATTTCGAGAACAGCCGCAACGCCGTCGCCATCCAGCGTCGGTATACGGAGCTCAATCCGTATCAATTTGTCGGCTATGACGAAAATTGCTGGGGACTTTCCGCCTGCGACGGCCCCACCGGCGAGCAGCTCGACCTGTTCAACGAGAAGCGACGCCTGTTCGGCTACGCGGCACGTGGCGTGCCGTACGGCCCGGATGACGGAACGCTGTCGCCGCCGGCCGTGCTGGCGTCGTTGCCATTCGCGCCCGGGCCGGTGCTGGTGGCCATGCGCAACATGCTGACGCGCTATCCGCAGATGCTGACGGACGATCGGCTGGCCAGCGCTTTCAACCCGAGCGTGGGTTCCGGCCCCGAGCAACCGTGGGTGTCGGAAGGGCACTATGGTCTCGATCAAGGCGTCGTTTTGATGATGATTGAGAACCATCGCAGTCAATTCATCTGGGAACTGATGCGTGGTTGCCGCTATATCACCGACGGCCTGCGGGTCGCCGGATTCGAAGGCGGCTGGCTGGGCGAAACCAACGAGCAGGAGCGCGCTGATGTCGCCCTTTGACGCCAGACTCACCACACCGCAGGATGCCTACGAAGACAAGCGCCTCGCCGACCTGCACCCGCAGTCCTGGGTCAATCCCCAGGCGCTTGACCGCTACCCGCTGGTCATCATTGGCGGCGGATCCGCTGGCATCGCTGCCGCGGAACTGGCCTGCACGATGGGCGTCAAGGTGGCGATGATCGAACGGCACCTGATCGGAGGTACCTGCCTCAACACCGGTTGCGTGCCCTCCAAGGCGTTGATTCGTACCTCGCGGCTGTATGCCGAGATGCGCGATGCCGCAAACTACGGGGCGAAGGTTCCCGACAACATCGAAGTCGACTTTGCGGCGGCGATGGCGCGTGTGCGGCGTATCCGCAGCCATCTCGGCGGTGACTCGTCGGTACAGCGGCTGGCTGCGCAAGGCATCGATATATTTTTCGGCCGTGTGCGCTTTACCGGGCCCGATACGCTGGTGGTGAACGACCAGGAACTGCGCTTCAGCAAGGCGATGATCGCCACCGGCACGCGTCCGCACATTCCCAACATACCGGGACTGCGGGAAGCCGGTTTCATGACCAATGCCAACGTCTTCAACCTGACCGAACTGCCCAAGCGCATGCTGTTGATCGGTGGCGGCCCGCTCGGCTGCGAAATGGCCCAGGCGTTTAGCCGTCTGGGCGCGCGTGTCACCCTGGTGCAGGACAAGCCGCTGTTTCTCGAGAAGGAAGAACGTGATGCCGCGCAGATTCTTTCCGACGCGCTGGCGCGCGACGGGGTTGAGGTGCGGCTCAATACGCAAGTCACCGCCGTGCGCGTGGAGAATGGCCGCAAGTTCGTTGATCTGGTGAGCGCCGATTACCACAGCACCGTCGAAGTCGACTCGCTCGGCGCCGGCGTCGGTCGCATGCCGAACGTGCAGGGATTGGATCTGGAAGCTGCGGGCGTCGAATACGATGAGCACAAGGGCATCGCCGTCGATGATTTCCTGCGCACCAGTAATCCACGCATCTATGCTGGCGGTGATGTCTGCCTGGAGGAGCAGTACACCGATACGGCGGCCGCTTCGGCACGCATCGTGGTGCACAACGCCTTGATGCGCGGCAATAAGCGCTTCAGCCAGCTGGTCATTCCGTGGTGCACTTATACCGATCCAGAAATTGCCCATGTCGGCATATACGTGCGCGACGCGAACCGAAAAGGCATCCCGATCAAGACGTTTACGGTGCCAATGCACGAGGTCGATCGCGCCGTGACCGACAGCGAAGAGATCGGTTTCGTGAAAATCCATATCCGGGAAGGCACCGACACCATTCTCGGCGCGACCATCGTGGCGCGCCATGCCGGCGAGATGATCAACGAAATTACCTTGGCAATGGTCGCCGGGATCGGTCTGGGCACGCTGGCGAAAGTCATCCACGCTTACCCGACCCAGGCCGAAGCAATCCGCGAAGCGGCCAAGGCCTATGTCCGGACACGCGTCTCATCGCGGCTACGCGCAAGGATGCAGCGATGGCTGGCGCGCTGATCGTCATGCCCGTGCAGGCTTGCTACGCTCACGCCGATTTATCGGTGGCCTGCGTACGATGGCCGGCTTCTGATCTCGTTACATCAACCTAAGGACACCACTATGGAACTGGGCATGATCGGTCTTGGCAAGATGGGCGCCAACATGGCGGAACGTCTGGTGCTCGGAGGCCACAAGGTGACTGGCTTTGATCCGAACGCGGATGCGCGCAAGGCACTGGAATCCAAGGGTGCGGGCTCGGCCGATTCGCTGCAGGCCCTGGTCAAGGCATTGCCGGCACCTCGCGTGGTGTGGCTGATGGTGCCGTCCGGCAAGATCACCGACGACACCGTCAACGCGCTGATACCGTTGCTGGCCAAGGGCGACACCGTGATCGACGGCGGCAACTCCAACTACAAGGACAGTGTGCGCCGCGCCAAGTTGTATACCGACAACGGCCTTGGCTATGTCGACTGTGGCACCAGCGGCGGTATCTGGGGCTTGAAAGAGGGCTACAGCATGATGGTCGGCGGCGATGAGAAAACCGTCGAAGCGCTGAAGCCGATCTTCGAGACGCTGGCTCCCGCCAAGGCCCAGGGCTGGGGACGTGTCGGCCCGGTCGGTTCCGGCCACTTCACCAAGATGGTCCACAACGGTATCGAATACGGCCTGATGCAGGCCTATGCCGAAGGCTTCTCGATCCTGCAGCACAAGCAGGAGTTCGGCCTCGACCTCAAGCAGATCGGCGAGATCTGGCGCTACGGCAGCGTGGTGCGCTCATGGCTGCTCGATCTGACGACCGATGCACTCGGCAAGAACCCGAAGCTGGACGGCATCGCGCCCTATGTGGTCGACTCCGGCGAAGGCCGCTGGACCGTGGACGAGGCGATCGACCTCAACGTGCCCGCCCCGATCATCACCGCCTCGCTGATCGAGCGTTTGCGCTCGCGTGATACCGAGTCGTTCTCCGACAAGCTGCTGTCGGCGATGCGCAATGAATTCGGTGGGCACGAGATCAAGTCCGAGACGAAGTAATCTGGCGCGCTTCCAGTGCCTGGCGCGAGTGACGCCCTTGGAAGCACCAAGTCAGGCGACACGTAGGTTGGGGTGAGCAACGCGAACCCCAACGTTCGATGCGCGGCCGTGCATGTCGTTGGGAATCACTCCGCTCATCCCAACCTACGCCGCTACTTCGTCGTGAAGAGCCGAAAGTTTGCGGGCGAACTTGCTACTGGCGCCCCGCCCTGAAGGCCCAGACACAAAGGCTGCCAGCGACAACCAACGCTAGCCACGAAAACCAAACCGGCACGGAAAAAGGCCCCACTTGCACCGGCCACTGATTGAAGGCCCGGATGGCCTGGATGACGGCCACTGCGCCGAAAATGGCACCTGAAACCAGCGCGTATTTGCTTTGCATGATGTGGTCCTCTTCATCAAAGGCATGGCTGAGTGCCACTTTACGCTGGTGTCGATGATCACGGCCGAGTTGAATGGATCCCGGACGACAATGCCTCATGTTGTGGTGGGCGTCTGGGCCGTCATTAGACGGCATCCGCTTTCGCCGTCACGGTGTAGTGTTGGACGAGCGTCTCGAATTCCAGAAGATAGTCCTTGTCTTCCGGATAGTACTTGGCCTTGAGTACGTCATTGCCGGCAAAATCGCGGATGCAGTCCTCGGATTCCCAATACGTCACGGTCAGGAAATGGCTTGCGTCACCTTCGTCCCGACGCAGCACGGCAACACTGAGGTTGCCAGGAACGGACCGATAATCCGGGATGGCCCTTTGTTCAAGAAAGCGTGCGTATGCGTCAGCTTTTGAACGCGGGGTACGGCCATGCCACATGCGACAGATCATGAAGCCTCCACTGATACTTCCCAACGGTATAGCAGCGGATGTTCAGGCTCCAAATGACGCGCCGTCAAGCGGACGAAACCTTCATCGTGGTCATCGATATGGGGGCGAAGGACCTCCCAGTTTCGTCATTCCGGCGCAGGCCGGAATCCAGCGCTCTTCGTGACGGTACGCTGGATCCCGGCCTTCGCCGGGATGACGGTGAGGGGTGGTGTGACGGTGAGGGGCGGGATGACGATGAAGGGCGATGTGGCGATGCAGGGTGGGATGACGACAAAGCGTGCGGCGACGACGAAGGCTGGGTGATGGCAAAGGACGATTCGTCGATGCTGCTTGCAAGGTTGTCGAGTATCTTGCGCCGGACCCACTCACCCCAACCGCAGCAACTTCCTCACCGTCGGCAAATTGCGGCGGCTGATTTCCGGGCTGAGTTCGGTGCCGTCGATACGCGCCAGCACACGGCCGTCGGCGAGGGTCTTCAGGCCGAGCAGGCGCGCGGGTGGCACCAGGCAGTTGCGGTGCAGGCGGATCAGCTGATCGGGGTAGGCTTCTTCCAGCTGACGCAGTGATTCCTCGATCAGCAATTCGCCGCGCCGGTGCTGCACCACCACGTATTTCTCTTCGGCGAGCAGGCAGATCACTTCGTCCAGCGCGATGCGAATCTGTTCGCCGCGCATCCGGCCGTGCAGGTAGGCCGCCGGTTCGCGCGGCTGGTCAGTGAGTCGGCGTTGCGCGCGCTGCAACGCATCGCGCAGGCGCTCCAGCCGCACCGGTTTGAGCAGGTAATCGACCGCGCCCAGCTCGAACGCCTGTAGCGCGTGGGCTTCGTAGGCAGTGCAGAAAATCACCTGGGCTCGCGAACGTCCGGACAACCGCTGGGCCAGGGCAGTGCCACTGAGGCCGGGCATGTTGATGTCCAGCAGCAGGATGTCCGGGTGCAGTTCGCCGAGCGAGGCGAGTGCGGTTTCGCCGTCGCCGACGCTGCCGACGATCTCCACGCCTTCGCACTCGCCAAGCAGCGCAGCCAGTCGGGCACGTGCCAGCGGTTCGTCGTCAACAATCAGTACGCGCATCACGAGGAGCGTCCCGGAAGTTGCAGCTCCACGACGAAGCGATCTCCATGCGCGCCTGCCTGCACGGCGGCACGCGGGCCATAGCGATAGGCGACACGCTGACGCACGCTGTCCAGGCCGTGGCCATTGCCAGGTGCGGAGGGGCCCGCGGGCAGCGGGTTGATGATCTCGATACGGACACCATCGCCGTCGCGACGTCCGCGCAGGGTCACCTCGCCACCATCGAGCAGCGGTTGGATGCCATGCCGTATGGCGTTCTCCACCAGCGGTTGCAGCAGCAATCGCGGCAGCGGGAAATCGTCAGGCAGGTCATCCAGTTCGCGTTGCACGCGCAGGCGCGCGCCAAAGCGCAGCTGCTCGATCGCCAGGTAACGCTCGATCAGCGCCAGCTCCTCGCCCAGCGTGCCGTCGGCGGTGTCGTGCTGACCCAGCGCGGCGCGAAACAGTTCGGAGAGATCCTCCACCGTGCGTTCGGCGGCAGCCGGATCGACGTGGATCAGGGCGGCCACCGTGTTCATGCTGTTGAACAGGAAGTGCGGGCGGATGCGCGCCTGCAGCGCCTCGACCTGCGCCCGCGTTACCGCCGCCAGCCGCGTCTGCCACTGCGCCAACACGTAGAAGTAGCGCAGCATCGCCGCGCCGAGTAACGCCGCGATGACTACGTTGTCGCGCACGAAGACGCCCATGCTGGCTTTGATCAGCTGCATTTGCAGCGAGCCATCGAACCAGTGCGCTGCCGTGCTGGCGGCGAGCACGATGAGTACGATCAGCAGCCATACGCCGACATACGGCGTGTGTCCGGGCAGTCGTTGCAGCAGCGGCCGCAGCTTGCACAGCGCGACTGCCACCACCAGTACCATCCAGGTCACGAACAGCATGCTGACGCTGTAGGCCGGCCAATTGCGCTCGTCGCGCGCCAGCCACATCACGGTCACGGTCAGCGCGCCGACGACAAACAAGGCGAACAAGGCAGGCAGCCCGCAGAAATCCGGCAGCGGACTGTGTTCGACGCGGCCGCGCGGGCCGTTGGCGAGAATGGGTGCGCGCATGCAGGCAAGTATGCCGCACTGCGGGCGCGGTCAGCAGATGGGATCAGCCCGATCGATTCAGGTCAGCCGCTGCCCGAGCCAGTCACGCAGGTCGCTGATCTCCTCGGCGCAGACCGCATGAGCCATCAGGTAGGTATGCCACTCCACTGCGTACCCCAGCGATTGCAGCACGTCGCGCGAATCGACGCCACGTTGCATCGCGACGACCGGATCGAGGGTACCGTGCCCCCAGAAAATCGGGATGGTGGCATTTGCCGCGCTGCGCTCGTCGGCAAGCGGCGCATGCATCGGCAGATAGGTCGATAGCGCGATGATCCCGGCCAACTTTTCGGCATGACGCAGGCCGGCCGCCAAGGCAATCGCGCCACCTTGCGAGAAGCCGGCCAGCAGGATCCGTTCGCTCGGTATGCCGCGGGCATGTTCGCGGGCGATCAGCGTTTCGATTTCGTCGACCGAAGCGCGCATGCCTGCTTCGTCCTGTCGCGCACCGAGATCGAACGCGGCGATGTCGTACCAGGCGCGCATCGACATGCCGTTGTTGATCGTCACCGGCCGCACCGGCGCATGCGGAAACACGAAGCGCAGCGGTGGCCATGCGCGATCCACCAGTTGCGGCACGATCGGCGCGAAGTCGTTGCCGTCGGCGCCCAGTCCATGCAGCCAGATCACGCTGTAACGGGGATTGGCAGCGGATTCGAGTTCAAGGGCGGGCAGGGTCATGGCTTGTTCGTTACAAAGGGGAAGCCGATATCGTAGCAGCCGCCTCGCTGGACACGCGCCGCAATCGTACCCCTGACTTATGGCACAGCCCGCCACGCGACATCGGCGTGCTCGGGTATGCTGATTTTTTGCCCGGGGATATTTCATGCGTCGACTGCTGCTTGCCGGTCTCGTTGCGTTCGCTGTTTTGCCAGCTGCGGCGGTTACGCCGCCAGCGTCGGGTCCTCTGGACATGGAAACCATCATGGCCAATCCGGACTGGATCGGACAGGCGGTGGAATCGCCGTACTGGAGCGTGGACGGCCGTAATCTGTATTACTCGCTGAAGCGCGACGGCAGTTCGGTGCGCGATCTGTATCGGCTCGATCCGAGCAGCGGGCAGAGCCTGAAACTGGATCCGGCCGCGATGGCGCAGGCCGACGGCCCGGCGGTGTTCGATCATGCGCATCGGCATGCAGCTTTCATTCTGCATGGCGATGTGTTCCTGGTGGATCTGGCCAGTGGTCGGCGAGTGCAGGTAACGCGCACGCCGCAGGAGGAATCCTCGCCACAGTTTTCCGCCGATGGTCGTGCGCTGCAGTACCGCGACGACAACAACTGGTACAGCTACGACCTCGCCGGTGGCGTTGCGGCTCCGGCGGCGGTGTTGAATTTCGCCGATGATCCGCAGGCGAAGCAGCCCGACGAACTTGGCGACCTGCAGCTCAGGCTGTTCAAGACGTTGCGTGAGATCAAGGCCGACAAGCAGGCCCTGCGCGACCAGGACAAGGCGCTGGCGGCAGCCGATCCCGGGCGTGCGCCGCAACCGTTCTGGCTTGGCGACAAGTCCAAGGCGGTGGATACCGAACTGTCGCCGGATGGCCGCTGGATGCTGGTGGTCACCGCGCCGAAAGATTACGCCAAAGGCGAGGCGCCGAAGGTCATTCATTACGTCACCGACAGCGGCTACACCGAACCGCAGAATGCGCGCACCTATGTGGGCCGCAGCGATCCGGCGCCGCAGTCGCTGCTGCTGCTGGACCTGGTCAATCACAAATCCTATCCGTTGAAGACCGACACCCTGCCGGGCATCAAGGACGATCCGCTCAAGGCGCTGCGCAGCCAGGCGATTGCGGCGCTGGAGAAAGCCGACAAGCACGATGAAGCCAAGGCGCTGAAGGCACCCGAAGTGCGCCCCGTGCGCATCATCGCGAACTCCGAAGACGGCGGTGGCGGCGGTATCGTGTGGAGCGACGACGGCAGCCATCTTGCGGTGCAACTGCGCGCGATCGACAACAAGGATCGCTGGATCGCCAACGTCGACTTCAATCAGCACACGCTGGTCAATCAGCAGCGCCTCACGGATCCGGCATGGATCAACTGGAACTTCAACGATTTCGGTTGGCTGAAAGATGGCCGCACACTGTGGTACATGAGCGAGGAGAGTGGCTATTCGCAGCTTTACATCAAGCCGCTGGACGGCAAGGCAAAGCAGCTCACTTCGGGCAAGTTCGAAGTCAGCCATCCGCTGCTCACCGATGACGGCCAATGGTTCTACGTGCGCACCAACCAGGCCGCGCCGTACAGCTACGACGTCTATCGGCTGCCGGCCACGGGCGGTGCGCTGACCCGTGTCACGAACTATCAGGGCATGGACGAGTTCAAGCTGTCGCCGGATGGCAGGCAGCTCGCCGTACTGCATTCGTCGCCTTACGTTTTCGCGCAGCTGGCGGTGCAGGACGCTGCTGGTGGCGCCCCGCGTGAGCTGACCAACACCATGCAGCCGGCGTATACCGCGCATGCCTGGATCACGCCGAAGATCGTCGAAGTTCCGTCCACGCACGGCACCGGGAAGATCTACGCGAAGTACTATGGCCCCGCCGACGAAGCCGCCGCGGCCTCACGCCCGGCCGTGCTCTTCGTGCATGGCGCCGGCTACCTGCAGAACGTCACGCTGTCGTCGACCTACTACTTCCGCGAGCAGATGTTCAACAACCTGCTGGTGCAGCAGGGCTTCGTGGTGCTGGACATGGACTACCGCGCCTCCGAAGGCTACGGCCGCGACTGGCGTACCGCGATCTACGAGAAGATGGGTCATCCGGAGCTGGAGGATCTGCTCGACGGCAAGGCCTGGCTGGTGAAAAACCACAGCGTCGATCCACAGCGCATCGGCGTCTATGGCGGTAGCTACGGCGGCTTCATGACCGAGATGGCCTTGCTGCGCGCGCCGGGCGAATTCGCCGCGGGTGCTGCGCTGCGCGCACCATCGGACTGGACCAGCTACAACGACGAATACACCTCCAACATCCTCAATGATCCGAAGCTCGATCCCGCCGCGTATGAGACCAGCTCGCCGATCGAATTCGCGGCGAACCTGCGCGATCCATTGCTGATCGAACACGGCCTGATCGACGACAACGTGATGAGCAGCGACTCGATCCGCCTGTACCAGCGCCTGCTCGAACTGCACAAGCAGAACTTCTGGATCTCGCTGTATCCGCTGGAACGCCACGGCTTCCAGCACCCCGACTCCTGGTACGACGAATACCGTCGCATCGACGAGCTGTTCAATACGTATGTGAAGCCGGTCAGGGCGGCGGCGCCGGGCAACTGATAGAACTGGATCCAGCTGGTTGCACGCGATACATCGAAAACGGCGAGGCGCATGGCGCCTCGCCGTTTTCGCTCAGTTGACCACCACGGTGCCGGTCATGCCGGGGTGGAATTTGCAGAAGAACACGATCGTGCCCGCCGCGACCGTAACGCGTCCGGTAGTGCCGGGCTTCAGGTCGACATCGAAGTGGCCGTCACGCGCTGTCGCGCTGTGTTCAAAGATGTCGTGATTGGCCCATTCGATGACGTCCCCTGCATGCACATCAGTGGGCATCGGGCCGTAGTGCATCTTGTCGATCACGATCACATGGACAGCATGCGCGAGCGTGTTTGCATGCGGCGCGGCCGTTGTGGCGGCGTTGGCCGGGGATAACCAGCCAGCCACAGTCAGGCCGGCGATCAGAGCCATCGTGCGGAACATCCGATATGGCTCAGTGCAGCTGCTGAGCGAGATGTTCGGCATGCATCTGGTGTTCCTGGAACAGCGTCAGTCCGGTTTGCAGCAGTGACTTGAGCTCCGCGTTCTGCGCCGAGGGAATCAGCGTGTTGCTCAACGCAGCATTGACGGCCTTGTGGTACGCGACCTCGTTGTCCACATAGGCCTTGTCAAACGCACCGCCATCGAGAGCGGCAAGTTTCCTGAGTTCGTCGGCGGCATGCTTCGACAGCGATTCGCTGATCGGGTTGTTTTCCGGTGTCACGCCCAGTTTCTTGACCAGCGCCAGCGCCTGCTGATTGACCGCAGCGTGGTCGCGCGCCATTTCTTCGGCAAACGCGCGCACATCCTTGTTGTGGGATTTCTGCAGCGCCTGCTGTGCTGCAGCGATGTCGATCTGGCCCGCGGTATAGGCAATGTGCGCGATCTGCGCGTCGTTGATGGTCGCTGGCGCCGGACTGGCCGCCGTCGGGGCCTGCTGGGCATGCGTGGTGGCGAAGGAGCCGAGACCGAGCGCGAGGATGATGGCGAACAGCGGCTTGTGCATGAGTGGTGTCTCCTGGGATGGGCGTGTCGATGCGCGACTGCAGCAACTTGCCTGTGCCCATGGGATGCAACAGCGGCCCACAGGTTCCGGCCAGCGTGCCGCCGGGATGCACGACCGCTGCGATCGCGAGTGGGAACCTCGGTCTCGTCGCTGCATCGAATCGGCTGTCATCACCATCGAAGCCATCGCCATGCTCGAATCCGATCAAGCCATCCTTCCTTCCGCCGTTGCGGCATCCCTACCGATCACCGAAGCACGGTGCCCGTCGCGGGCCGAGGCGGAAGCGGCCGTGCGTACGCTGATTCGCTGGGCTGGCGACGAGCCCTCGCGCGAAGGTCTGCTGGCGACGCCCGCGCGCGTCGTGCGTGCTTACGAGGAATGGTTCTCCGGTTACCAGCAGGATCCGGCTAGCCTGCTCAGCCGCACGTTCGAGGAGGTCGGCGGTTACGACGATCTGGTGGTGCTGCGCGACATTCCGCTGCAGTCGACGTGCGAGCACCATATGGCGGCGATCCGCGGCGTTGTGCACATTGCCTACCTGCCGAACCAGCGGGTCGTTGGCATCTCCAAACTCGCACGGCTGGTCGAGGCCTGTGGCCGGCGCCTGCAGATTCAGGAACGGCTGACCGCCGAGATCGCCGATACACTTGCCCGTGTGCTGCAGCCGCACGGCGTCGCGGTGATCGTGCAGGCCAGCCATGAATGCCTGTCGTCCCGCGGGATTCGTCTACACGGCGCATCGATGCTGACCCGGCGCCTGCTTGGGCAGTTCGCGCAGGAACCACAGCGTCGGGAAATTTTGGCGACCCTGGCGGAGTGACCGGGAACCTCGGGGCTGCCGCTGCATCCCATCAGGTGTACAAGGAGAAAGTCATGTCATCCCCCGCAAAAATTGCTGCTGTCGATTACTCCATGCTGGATGACAACGCGCTGGTCGCGCTCGTCTGCAGCGGCCAGCAGGAGGCATTCCGGCACATCATGCAGCGCTGCAACCAGCGGCTGTTTCGCATCGCGCGCAGCGTCGTCGGTGAGGATTCCGAAGCGGAGGATGTAGTGCAGGAGTCGTACATGCGCGCATATCACAAGCTGGACACGTTTCGTGGCGATGCAACGTTGCTGACCTGGTTGACCAGTATCGTGCTGAACGAGGCGCGCGGCCGGTTGCGCAAGCGCCACACGATGGTCGGGTTGGAGCAGATCGACGCGTCACCGCTGGACACGCACCGGATCATCCAGTTTCCCTCCGCCTTTGGTAGCGAGGATCCGGCGGTCTCGGTTGCGCGCACACAGATCCGCCACCTGCTTGAACACGCCATCGACGAATTGCCGGAGGCATTCCGCACGGTCTACGTGATGCGCGAGATCGAAGAGTGCACGGTGGAAGAGACCGCCAGCCAGCTGGCGATCAAGCCCGAGACAGTGAAGACGCGCCTGCACCGCGCGCGCCGGCTGCTGCGCACGTCATTGCAGGGCACGCTGGCCGCCACGTTGAACGAGGCGTTCCCGTTCATGGGCCAGCGCTGTGCGCGCATGACCGAGGCGGTGATGGCGCGGCTGCAAGCCGGGATGCCGTAACCGTCAGCCACATCTGCCGAGCGAACTTCGAGTTCAGGCGGGTTGACGCAAGCCCGCCGCCTCGCGTGCCAGCAATTCGATACCGGACCAGTCACCGGCAACGAGCTTGTCGGTCGGGGTCAGCCAGGAGCCGCCCACGCAGATCACGTTGGGCAGCGCGAGAAAGTCAGCTGCGTTGGTAAGACTGATGCCGCCAGTGGGGCAGAAGCGCAGCTGCGGCAGCGGGCTGGCCCAGGCGCCGAGTAGCTTGTGACCGCCAGCGGGAACCGCGGGAAAGAATTTCAGAAAGCGATAGCCGCGCTCCAGCAAACTCATCACTTCACTGGCGGTGGCAGCGCCGGGCAACAGCGGCAGCTCGCAGTCGTCGGCGGCATCGAGCAGGTGCGGCGATACTCCGGGCGACACCGCAAAGCGCGCACCGGCCTCCTGTGCTGCGCGAAGATCACGCGCGCTCAGCACGGTGCCGACACCGATTACGGCACCTTCCACTTCGGCGGCAATCGCACGGATGGCCTCC